>JAYTFQ010000355.1:0-4838 GCA_043734225.1 Anaerolineales bacterium
AAATCCAGCGCCCCGCCCGGCAGCGTCAACGTCATCTTCGAGGGCGTGGCCAACCGGCTGGCGGCTTCGGCGCCCAAATGCCCGGGCGATGTGCCGGCCGCTGAGCGGCTGGAGCGGGCGGTGTCCTTCTTGAATGACCACGGCTATGTGGCCAGTTGGGAAGCATCGGCCGGCGGCTACCTGCTGCACACCTGCAATTGTCCCTACGAGGCGCTGTCCAAGCAAAACCCCGAGTTGTGCGCAATGGATCTCACCCTGGCCAGAAACTTGCTGGGCGGCACGGTTGAGCGCGTCAGCCGGATGTTGGACGGCGCCGCGAGCTGTTCCTATCGCCTAGCGGCCGAACCCGAGACCCAGGCGGCAGAGCCGGAATTAATCAGAGCGCAATCTAGCTAATTGACACGACCAGGGGATTACGTTAGAATTCGAGCAACCCCACTGGAAAGGATACTATAATGGCTGTTGAAGAGATCGAATTGAACACAGCGCCAGAGCTGTTTGTACAAGATGACATCACCCTGCTCCCCGGAGCGGCCGATAAAATTCGGTCGTTGCTGGCTGAGCGCAGTCTCACCAATCATGGGCTGCGCGTTTTCGTGGCCGGCGGCGGGTGCTCGGGCATGCAGTACGGCATGGCCATCGAGGGCGAGCCGGGCGAGTTCGACACCACCATCGAATCGAATGGCGTGCGCGTCTTCATCGACCCGACCTCGATGATGTACCTCGGCGGCGCGACGATTGACTATGTCGATAGCCTGATGGGCGGCGGCTTCCGCATCGACAACCCGAATGCCGTCTCCACCTGCGGCTGCGGGCATTCCTTCAAGACCGCCGGACAGGCCGGGGCCAGCAGCGGCGATAGCTGCGGCCACCACTAAACCCGTTCGGGATCCTGCGAATTCTTTCGCGGGCCGTACGCCCCGCCCCCGCGGCGGTGTACGGCCCGTCTTTCTTGTTTGGGCCGGCTGGCATGCCAAAGCGACACTTTACAGTTGAAGAAGCGAACGCGGCACTGGTCACCCTGCGGCCGGTCGTCGAGATGATGCTGGCCGCCCGCGGCCGCATTGTGGCCGCCCAGCCTGAACTTTGGCCCGTGCTAGAAAAGGCCGCCAGCAATGGCGGCAGCGACAAGGCCTCGGCCGTGCTGGTCGATTTTGAAACCGTGCGCCGCTGCGCCAAGACCATCGAAGGCCTGGGTATCGAGTTAAAAGACATCAATCCCGGTCTGGTCGACTTCCTGACCAAGCGCGACGGCCACGACGTATACCTGTGCTGGCGCTACGACGAGCCCAAAGTGGCCTTCTGGCACGATCTAGAGGCGGGGTTGGGCGGGCGCCAACCACTTGAGTAACTAGAAATTCGTCAATAGAAACTGGTAATGGTGGACAGTTACCAATTACCATGTGCCATGTGCCAATTACGATTGTGATATGGACAAATTCTTCGGTCTAAAAAAGCCGGCATCGAGCGAGCCCAAGCGTCTGTGGCTGGATCTGGGCGACCTGGGCGATCTGGTTAACCCCTCCGGGCCGCACGAGCAGTGGCAGGACCACGGCCTGGGTTTACTGCGCACCATCCTGCACCAAAACGGAGTCATGACCGACCTGGCCTCCACCCGCGCCTGCACCACCTGGGACCAGGTTCGCAGCAAGCTGCGCGGCTACGACATGCTCATCATGAATGTGCGCAGCTACACCTTCCCGGTGGCCTATCGCTCGGCGCAAATCTTCAAGGAAGAAAATCCCAAGGGCCTGGTGATTACCGGCGGCATGCATGCCACGGTGGCGCTGGACGAGATGACCGCCGTGGCCGAATTCGACCGCATCTGCCAGGGGCCGGGCGAAAACGTCATCGTCGATCTCATCCGCGATCCACAGGCCTTCCCGCGCGTCATCCTGGGCGTCGGCGCCAAATCCATGGCCGATTGGCCGATGATCGACCGGCGCCTGTGGCCCAAGCCCGCCAGTTGGAAGCTGTCCCGCAAGTTCAACTGGCCGCTGGAGCCGGAGTGCGGCTGGGGCCCGCCGGCGGTGGCCACCATACTCACCAGCCGCGTCTGCCCGTGGCAGTGCGTGTTCTGCAACGAAAATTCGTACATTGCCAACATGGGCCGCCGGCCAGTGGATATGGTCATCGACGAGCTCAACGAGCTGGACGAGAAGTTTGGCCCGCTCGGCTCGTTCGTCATCCACGACTCGATGTTCTTCCAGAACCCAAGCTGGCTGGAAGAGTGGATCGACAAATATCCCCGCCGCGCCCGCAAGCTGTGGCCGTATTGGGCGGCTGCCCGGTCTGATACTGTCCGCCAGTGGCCGGAATTGTTCGAGGCGCTGATCCGCGAAACCAACTGGATGACGGTGTCCATTGGCTTCGAATCCGGCAGCGACCGAGTCCTGCGCATCCTGAACAAGGAGTGCAGCGAGGATGACAACTACTTCACCATCGATCTGCTTGACAAGATCGCCGACGATCTGGAACGCCAGGGCAAACCGACACCGGTGTTCTGGTCGAACATCATGCTGGGCATCCCGGGCGAAACGCGCGAGGATGCTTTTAAGACCATGCGCATGCTCAAGTACATGCGGCGTGTCCTGCCCTCCATCTCGTTCTATGCCCCCTACCCTGGTTCGGCCCTCGGCCACCAGCTCATTGCCGAAGGCAAGAGCCTGATGACCAAGGAAAACTATCACCGTTTCCCCGATGACGAAAAGGTCAAGGGCATCGACTACCAGTTCTACCGCGAGCTGCTGGCCGGCAAATTCGACGGTGAGGTCAACCGAGGACTGCCCGAGCTGCTGCGCACGCGGCAGAATTACATGAGCGCGTTGACCAAGGCATAAAGGCGACGAAGGGCGAATGGATAGCACCTTCGTCGTTTGGCCTCCGTCTTTCTTCAGGACTCTCTATGAGCAGCTTCAGCAACCCTCACTACATGTACCTCTTCAGCCTCAAGAACGGCAAGAAGCGCCTGGCCTATGGCCAAACGCCGGAAGACGCGCTGGAGATTTTGAACTATCGCCTGTCAGCCGAGGAGATGGATCAGATCATCCGCGAAGACTTCACCAAGATCAATCAGCGCAAGCTGCAAGAGGTCGTTGACCAGCTCGCCTGAGCTGCGCCTGCTGCGGGCCATGGCCGACGGTTGGACCTTGAAGGCCCACCGCTACCTCGACGGCCGCAAGGAATATCGCCTGCATCCGCTGCAGGGGCCCAGCGAAATCGTCGCGCCCAACCTGGTTGAGGTGCTGGTCGACCAGGGGCTGATTGATAGCAACAAGAAATTCCCCGCCGCCACCTTCTGGCTGACCGCTGTCGGGCAAAAGGCTATTTCTCAACTTTTTTGAAACAATTCATTGTCTGAGCCTGAGCAAGCTCAACAATATCCCCAACGTCCCCAGCACAAACAGCACAATAATCAGCACCGCCGGCGGAAAGGCCCCGCCCGAACTGAGGCCCTGCGCCGGCAGCAGGGTCGGCGCCAGCGCCACGGCCGGCGCCGTAAAGGTCGGCAGCCGATTCAAGATTGGGGTAGCGGTGCTGTCGAAGAGTGTACCCTGGGTCTCGCCGGGGGCAGGCGTGGTGGTGGGCAGCAGGGTTGGCGTGGGTGGCGGCACAATGGTCGGCATGGTATTTAGATCGCCCACCACATGCACCAGAGGCTTGTACACCCATCCTAAACCGCCGGGGCCGCCCACGTACTTAATCTCAAACCAGGTGCCTTGCGGGTTGCGGCCGACAATCGGACTCGTCTGCCCCGCCACGAGGACCCCCACCAGAACGTAATCGGTCCCAGGCCCGCTGCGCACGTTGACATCGCCCTCGCCGGTTTGCAGCACCTCAATCCGGTTGGCCGGCTGGGTTTCCGTGGCAGCCTGGCCAGGCGGGGCCGCTTCTACAGCCAGGGCCCCTGCCCGCGCCGCGAACGCCAACCCGCCCAGCACCAACAGCGCCAGGACCGCCAAAATCGCCTTGTTTTCTCGCCACTTGGCCGGCCTCATGGCGGCAGTATACCATCCCCTGACGGCGCGGCGGGCCGTTGGCGGGCAGGTGTCCGGCAAACGCCATCCCGCTGTCTTCCTGGCCGCCTGTCTGACTTGCACCGGCCGCCACATCCGCTATGATGAGACGGTAGAGACAGTGAGGAGAAATAATGATGACCGAGCGAACTTACCATGGGGGTATCAAACCCAGCGACCTGGCTGCGGCGCTGATCTCGACCTTTAACCAGGGCAACCTGCGCTGCCAGCAAGTGGGCCAAGGCGACAAGATCATGGTCCAAATCGCCACGCGTGACTACCCTCAAAGCGGCGGCAAGGGCGCGTTGTCGGTGACGGTGCAAGGCAATCCGGACGGCGTGACGGTCGGCATTGGCCAGCAAGAATGGCTGGGCGTGGCCGCCTCGCTGGGCCAGTCGGCTTTGGTTACGTTGATGAACCCGTGGAACATCATTAACCGGCTGGACGACATTGCCCAGGACATCAACACTTTGACCCTGGAGCAGCAGGTTTGGGACACCATCGAGAAGTTCGCCCACACCGTCAAAGCCACCAAGACCCTGTCGGCGGCCCTGGCCACACTCACCTGTCCCTATTGTGAGAGCGCTAACAAGGTCGGGGCTGCCAATTGCGTCAGCTGTGGCGCCCCGCTGGGCGGGTCGCAGCCGGTGGCCTGCCCCAAATGCGGCAACGTCATGCCGCCTAAAACAAAATTTTGCGCCAACTGCGGAACCGCGTTGGTGTAGGAGCGGGCTAAACCTTTAACCGCAAAGATCGCAAAGAACGCGAAGGAAAGCTTAAGAAGGGCATTTGAAAGACAAAAAGAGCGCCGACAATGGCGCT
>JAYTFQ010000356.1:0-9080 GCA_043734225.1 Anaerolineales bacterium
GGCCACCGCCACGATGGAATTGAGGCCGATGGCGTTCCAGGCCACGATGGCGGCGGTACCGGAGGGCAGTACTGCCGGCGGCGCAGCGGCCACGCCGCCGGCTTGCCCGGCCAGCGTCAGCGAGAGCGCCAGGGCCAGCGGGGCGAGATGAGACACGAAACGACGCACGTTCATTTGCCACTCCTTTGCGAATATGAGTTTTCAGACACGGGTGACGCGGGCCGCAGGGGTCCGCTGCTCGACTCTATCTAACTCGAGGCGGCCAGCGCTCGGGTACCACTCAGTGATACAAACAGCGATACAGGTCCGCGGCCTGATGGTGTTAGAATTAGCCGCGAACCGGTAAGCATGTGGGCAGCATTGGGGGTGCCGAGGGATGGTTGGCGACCGCTCGTTTGGAGGTTGGCTGCGCCAGCGCCGCCGGGCGCTGGATTTGACCCAGGCGCAGCTGGCCCAGCGCGTGGGCTGCTCCACTGTTACCCTGCGCAAGCTGGAAGCCGAGACCCGTAAACCCTCACACCAGCTTGCCGAGCGGCTGGCCGAGGTGCTGCGGGTCGCGCCGGAGGACCGCGCGGCCTTCCTGCGCTTTGCCCGCGGCGATGCCTTCGCCGGACCACCCGACAGCCAGGCGCCAGCCCCCGCCAATTCGCCCTTGCCCCCGCGGCATAACCTGCCGCTGCAACTCACCCGCTTCATTGGCCGCGAGGCCGAGGTGGCGGCTCTGCGCCAAATCGGCCTCGGCCGGTCCAACCCGCCACAACGAACAGATCATCCCGGTGATCGGCGCGCGCTGCCCAGCGCCGCCGAGGTCAGACTCGTCACGCTGACCGGCGCGGGCGGGTCGGGTAAAACGCGGCTGGCCCTGGAAGCCGCCCACAACTGGCTGGAGGCGGCCGCGTTTGCCGATGGGGTATGGCTGGTGGAGCTGGCCCCGCTGCTGGACTCGGCGCTGGTGGCGCATGCCGCGGCCAGTGCGCTGGGGCTTAAGGAAGCGCATGGCCGCCCGGTGACGGACGTGCTGGTGCACCACCTGCGCCCCAGACAACTGCTGCTGGTGCTGGATAACTGCGAGCACTTGATCCAGGCGTGTGCTGAGCTGGCCGAGCGGCTGCTGCGCGCCTGCCCGCGGCTGAGCGTGCTGGCCACCAGCCGTGAAGCGCTGGGCATCCCTGGCGAGCACATTTTTTTGGTGCCAACACTGGCAACCCCAGGCGATGGCGACGCCCAATCGGTGGAAGCGCTGGCGCACTATGATGCGGTGCGGCTATTTGTGGACCGGGCGCAGGCGGTACGGCCTGGGTTCCAATTCACCCGCGCCAACGCAGCAGCAGTGGCGGCTGTGTGCCGGCAATTGGACGGTATTCCGCTGGCCATTGAGCTGGCCGCGGCGCGAGTGAGGGTGCTGCGCGTGGCGGAGATCGCGGCCGGTCTGGACAACCGCTTTCAACTGCTGCGGGGCGGCAGCCGCACGGCCCTGCCCCGCCACCAGACGCTGGCCGCGCTGGTGGATTGGAGCTACGACCTGCTGACCGAGCCCGAGCGCGCCCTGCTGCGGCGGCTGGCGGTGTTCGCGGGCGGGTGGACGCTGGAAGCAGCCCGGGACGTGTGCGCGGGCGAAGGCGTGGCGGCTGACGCTGTGTTGGATCTGCTTGACCGGCTGGTCAGCAAATCACTGGTCAGCGCCGAGCGCCCTGCGGCGGGCGGGACGCGCTACACGATGCTGGGGACCATCCGGCAATACGCGCTGGCGAAGCTGGAGGCAAGCGATGAGGCCACAGTCGTGCAGCGCAAACATGCCTTGTACTTCTATGGGCTGGCAGAAGCCTGGAACCCGATTTTGGGAACCAGTGACCGACGTTCCGCGCTGGATCGATTTGACGCTGAGCGTGATAACTTTCGCGCCGTGCTACCCTGGATCTGGTCCGAGGCCGACCCGGCGTTTGCGTCGCGATTTGCGATCCTGTTAGGATGGTACCTGTTTGACCGCGGATATTGGAGTGAGAGTCGAATCCTGCACCTGGCCGGGCTGGCGCTGACCGACACGCCGGAAATGCGCCACACCGAGGCGCGGGTCCATTTGCTGGAAGGCCTGGGTTCCGTGTATCAGTTCGAAAGCAATTATGTGGACGGGGAAAGGATCCTGGCAGAAGGCCTGGCGCTCGCGAACGATTTGGGCATGCGCTGGTCAAGCGCTAATATACTCTATCACTTAGGCCGCGCCCGACGCGAGCATGGTGATGCGATTGCGGCGCGCCAGCAACTCGAAGAAAGCCTGGCCACGTTCAAAGAACTTGGGGAAACGTCTAGGGTACTCATGGTGCTCAACAGTCTGGCGGGCGTAGCCATCCTGGAGGAAGATGCGGCCCGTGCGGCGGCGCTCATCGACGAGGCCCTGGCAATTAACCGGGTAGAAGGTATCGGTGAATGGCTGGCATGGTCGCTCCATCATGCCGGGCATATCGCTCAGCTCCAGGGCGATTATGGGCGAGCCGCGCAGTTGCACGCGGACAGCCTGGATCGATTTCGTCAGCTCAACCTGGAACTTGGGCTGGCATCAGCCCTGCTAGGGCTGGGCCAGACCGCGTTGGGACAGCATGATGCCGTCCGGTCGACGGCGTTTCTGAACGAAGCCCTGAAGCTGTTAAGCAACTTGGGCGATCGCGTTAGCGTAGCGTGGTGCCTGGCCGGCCTGGCGGGCGCAGCGATTTTAGATGAGGCGCCCGAGCGCGCCGCCCGGCTGTGGGGCGCGGCCGAGGCGCTGCGCCAATCCATTGGCTGCCGGCCTGCGCCCGCCAGCCGCGCCACGCGGGAACGGCTCCAGGCCGCCGCGCGTGACCAGTTGGGTGTTGCGGCATTCGACGCGGCCTGGGCGGGAGGCCAGGCGCTGACGTTAGAACAGGCGATTGCGCTGGCGCTCGACCCGGCCGCATAAGCCCTGTCCTATAATGCCGGCATGTTTGTTGGCCACCGCGCAAGCTGGTTGCTGTTGGTGTTGGCCCTGGCCGCCGCCTGCGCCGCGCCGCCGACTCCATCGCCCGCGCCAGACACGGCCACGCCAAACGGCGTGCAGACCGCGCAGGCGCTGTTGACGCTGTCCTTCGCGCCGCTCACGCCGACGGTCAGCGACACGCCCGCCCCCAGCGACACCCCGGCGCCCAGCCAGACCTTGAGCCTGCCAACAGTCAGCGCCAGCCAAACGCTGGGCCCCACCGACACGGCCACCGTTCCGACCGGCACGGCGACCGCGCCCCTCTCTGGCACGCGCCCCTCGCCCGCCACCGCCACGCAACACGCACCACGCACCACTGCGACCACCGCCACGCAACACGCACCACTCACCACGCCCGGTGCCACGCAAAGCGCCAGCGTAACCCCAAGCCTCAGCGTCACCGCCACCGCCACCCTGACCCCCACCGCCGCGCCGCGCATCGTGCCCGGCAACGCCATCAGCCTGACGCAGTCCGCGGTGCTGGCCCAGGTGGTCAGCAGCGGCACGCCGCCGCCCCGGCTGGACCAGGCCGCCTGGTCGCCGGATGGGCAACTGGCGGCAGTGGGCGCGCCGGGGGTGCTGTTCGCGCAGGGGGATACGCTGATCGCCGCGAGTGGCTTGACCGCCACCCATGGCTACACCATGGGGGTGTGGGTGCCGTCGCTGTCGTTCAGCACGGATAACCGGACGCTGGCCCTGAGCAGCGTGGGGGGCACGGTGCGGCTGTTCAACCGGGCGGATGGCGCGCTGCTGTTCCAACTGGTGCAGCCCAACCTGAGCGTGCCGCAGGTGCGCTACCGCCCCGGCCCGCCGGGGGTGCTGGCGCAATACCTGGCCAGCCTGGCCGGCGATAACCTGATCTACCTGTTTGATGTGGCCTATCGCAAATACCTGGGGATGCTCAACCCCGGCCCCGGCGGCGCCGCTGCGCTGGAGATCAGCGGCGACGGCCAGTGGCTGGCGGCGGCCAGCGGGAACGATGTGGTGCTGTGGGACATGACCAGCCTGCCAGCCAGCGGCTGGGCCGGGCCGCTGCCCCCCACCCTGCGGCTGACCCAGGCGGCGGCGGTGACCGGCCTGGCGCTCAGCCAGGATGGGCTGTTCCTGGCGGCCAGCAACGCGGGCGGGACCATTGAGTGGTGGACGGTGGCGGCCGGCCAGCGGCTGGCGGTGTTTCCGCGGCTTCTGCCGCTGCCTGAGCGTCTGACCTTCAGCCCGGACGGCCAGTTGGTGGCCGCCGCCTACAGCGACCACGCCATCCGGCTGTGGTCACTGGCCGCGCCCCAGGCACCGCTGGCGGCGCTGCCCGGCCCCACCGATCACATCACCAGCCTGGCCTTCAGCCCAGATGGGCGCGTGCTGGCCTCCAGCAGTTGGGACGGAACGGTCCGAGAATGGATGGTGGGCGGCAAACAGTAGTTTGCCGCCCACCATCCATTCTCGGAATTACCTGGCGCCAAAGACCCATTTCTGAAACAAGGGCTTCAGGTCGCAGCCGCAGCTCGCTTCGGCGGTGTGCTCGAAGGCGGCGCTGTCGGCGAAGCCGTAGCGATACGTTTGATAGTAGGCGTGCAGGAACTTGAAGAAGGTGTCATCGCCAAGCTGGGTGCGCAGCGCGTCGAAGAACAGCGCGCCCTTGCCATAGACGATGGCGGCATAGTCATTCAGGCCGTTGTACTGGTCCACCGGCAGGCCGATGGGCAGGTTGGGGTCGCTGGCGCTCTTGGCTTCCGACTGGAAATAGGCCAGGTATTGGCGGGCGGCCTGGGCCCCGTGAACCTTTTCGGCATACAGCACCTCGGTGTAGGAGGCGGCGGCCTCGTCCAGCCAGGGCTGAAGAAGCTGGTCATCGCCGATCAGGCTATAGAACCACTGGTGGCCCACCTCGTGCACGGTGGCCTCCTCGAAGCCGTTCTGTTCGCCGACCACGCCGATATACACCAGGCCGGGGTACTCCACCCCGCCATACGCGCCGGGCGCGTCCACAATGTCCAACTGGGGAAACGGATATGGCCCCACGCGCGTCTCCAGGTTCTGCACCTGGTCCACGCCCTGCTGAGCCAGGGTCGGGCCATCGGCGGCGTGCTCCGGCAGGGTCCAGGCATTCACACTGATGCCGTCGGTCGTGCTGCGCTGGGCCAGCTTCAGGTCGCCCACCGCCAGGGCGATGTCGCGCATCGGGCCGCTGAGCACGGTCTGGCTCTGGGTGTCGCCGCTCTGGCCCTGGTCCACCACCACGCCCGAGGCGGCAACTGACACGCCGGCCGGGGCGGTGACGCGGTAGGCGTAAAAGGCAGTGTCGCTGTTGCTGAGATCGCCGTTGGCGGAGTCCGGCCACTGGCTCTGCCACTGGCCGTCCACGATGCGCGGGATGATGGGATAGAAGGTGGGCGCGATCAGCACGCCGTGGGTGAGCCCAAAGCGGGCGCCCTGCTGCACACCGTCATCGGCGCGGGTGGTGAACGCCACGGCCAGGTCCACGTGCTGGCCGGGCGCCAGCGGCGCGCTCAGCGGCAGGCGGGCCGCCAGGCCCTTGCTTTCGGACTGTGGCTGCACCGGCGCGCCGTTGATGGTGACGTCGCCCAGCGTGGTCTGCCCCAGATATTCGTCGCTGTCGTTGGGCCACAGCATCAGCATCAGGTCGGGCAGCGTGGTCGTCTGCCGGTTGGTGTAGCGGATCAGCTCGCGCCCGGTGAGCGTGGCCGAGCGCGCGCCGTCAAAGGTGATGGCGACGTCGATGACGTAGCGGCTGGCATCCGGCAGGGTGGCCACATCGCCGGCAAAGGCCGGCAGCATGGCGGCCTGCGCCAGGGCGGCGCTGTCCAGCGTGTAGGGCAGCAGGCTCTGCTCGGCCGCCGTTGGCGCGGGTGTGCCGGCGGCGGGAGTGCCGGCGGCGGTGGCGCTGCGGGTTGCGGTGACGCTTTGCGTGGTGCGGGATGCGTGCTGCGTGGCGGTGGAACTGCCGACGGTGGAAGTGCCGGCGGCAGTCTTGGTAACCAGCGGGGTCACGCTGGCCGTCACCCCGCCAACGGCATCGGTGGCGGTTTCTTCCGGCCCGGGGATGTTGGCGAAATTGTTGAGCGCATTACAGGCCAGCGAGGCCGCCAGCAGCAAGCACAGCGCGAAGAGTGGGCGTCGTTTCATTGTTGCTCCGTAGGTCCGCCAGCGGGTCAGCGCGAGCTGACGCTGAACAGGCCCTTATCCGCCTGGCCGGCCAGCAAGGGAATATAGCCGGCGAGCTGGTTGCGGGTGCCTTCCTTCGGCTCGCTTACGCCGGCCGGGCCAAGCTTCAGATAGGTCTCCAGGAAGGCGGGCGGGGCCTCGTCCAGCAGCTTGAGCGCGTCTTCAGCTTCCTGCCAGGGCGTGCCGGCCGGCGGCACCCACAGCGGGAACAGCCCCAGGCCGGGCGCGGCCAGGTCGGCCTGCTGCTCCAGGGCGTAGTTTTCCAGGTCGGCTTGCAGGCACTGGCGCAGCTCGGCGCGCATGCGCTCGGGCGCATGGGGATAGGCGCGCAGCATCTCGGCCAGGTTGGTCTCGCGGAAGTGATAGGCATAGGCCAGGGCGCGCCGGCGCAAGCGGCCGAGGTCCAGCAGGTTGCGCTCAACGCTCAGGCGCAGGCCGGGCGGCACGCTGGGCAGGGCCTGGCGCAGTTGGGCCAGCGCGTGCTCCCAGGCCTCGGCCGCCAGGCGGCAGCGCAGCTCGATGTCCTCGCGCAGCCAGGGATCGTCCTCGGTGTAGAACTCATAGCTGCGCAGGAAGATGGTGGCGCGTGTGGAGCACCAACTGGGCGTGCGGCAGGGCATGCCGCGGATGCGGGCGGCGCTGAGGGCGTGGTCCACGCGGCTGCGGCCGATCTGGCGCACATACCAGGCCACGTCCCACGGGAACAGCTCCATGCCGCGGCTGGCGAGCTGCCAGAAACGGGCCATGCCGGCGGCAGCCGCGGCATACGGCCGGGCCAGCTCGACCAGCGCCTCGGCTTCGCTGATGGCGGGGTTGGCCAGAAACAGGCCGGTCATCCTTAAGTTCGGGTCTTCGCGGTCGGGGTCCAGGCCGTAGTATTCCTTGATGCCGGTGACGCCGGCGGCGGCGATGGCCTTCAGGCCGCGCAGCGTCACCAGCGGGTGCGACAGGTGTAATAACGGCTCCTGCTCCTCGCACGGGCCGCCCAGCCAATATTCGGCGATGACGGGGATGCCGCGCTCGGCGGCCAGCGCGGCGGTGTTCTTTAGCCAGCGGTCGGCGGGATGGGTGGCCATCACCTCGGCCACGTTGGCGTGCAGCGCCAGGCCGAACAGATCCGGCCGCAGGCGCGGGACACAGGCATATACCTGCCCGGCTGAGAGCTCCCACGGCTCCCACCACAGCCGGCCGGCCGGGCGATGCCGCTGCCAGGCCAAGGCCAGCCCTTCCAAAAAGCGCGGCAGGCGCTCGTGCAGGGGAATGCCTAGGCAGCGCGGGCATGGGCCAAACTCGCTGCACAGCCAGGCGTCCTGGTCGTAGGTGTAGACCAGCAGATCGTCCACCTCCGGGAAGTCGCGGGCGAAGATATCGATCAGCAGCTCGTAGCGGCGCAGCACGGCCTCGTCCGAGATGCAGTTGGGCGGGCCATCGCCATAGGCCATATGGTTGTTGTAGGGCGCGCCGAAGTGGAAGATGGTGCGCAGGCCCAGGCGGTGGCAGGCGGCCGAGCGCAGGGCCACGTCCTCGCGGCGCTGGGCGCGGCGCGCGGGCGATGGGTCGCTGTTGAGCGGCACCACTTGCGGATAGCGCGCGGCCAGGTCGGGCGGCAGCTCCACGACGTCTTCAATGTTGAGCGGCTCGTCATCCGGGCGCGGCCCCCAGGCCACGTTCACCTGGATGGTGTTGAAGCCCAGGTCCTTCAAACGCCGCAGGTTCGCCTCGGTCCAGGGCACCACGCGCCAGAACTTGAAGGGCTCAGCGGAATTGGGGTTGCCGAGGTGGCCGACGCGATATTGCAATGGGGCGGTGTCAGGTGTCATCACGGGTGCCTTTCCAGGAGGAAGGATACCTCAATATTGACCGCGAGGGGAAAAACCTTTGTACACGGACACTTGCAACTGCGCTGCAAGCGCATGTGTAACACGGATGGCACGGAAAAGGCGGATGGGGGGAGGGGAAAGGCGCAAGACCGGCGGTTGAAACCGCAGCAACAAAAGCTTAATGAGAGCGCCGAAACAACCACGTCAGCGGGCGAGTCTTTCCGGCAGCGCCGGTGTCCTTCATAATAGAACGCCGACTGGCAGATCAGAAGAAGTGGGGCGCGATGATCGGCAGCAGCGCCCTCGCCGCGCCGGAGAGTGGGGCGTGATAATCAACGACCGCTGCCTCCCCAGGCCCGATCCGGAAGAGAACCACGCTGCCTCGCGGCGCGTTTTGCGCCTGCGCTATACTGAGAATTCCCACAGCGAACGCGCCTGCTTAGGCTGGGCAGAGGAGAATCTGACGCCCTTAGGCCAAAAGTTATGTCTCGCTCAATCCCCCATCCGGGCTCGTGAAACCGTTCCTCTGCTCCGCGCACGTAGTCGAGGAGAAAAAAAGGGAAACCCATCGTTTCGTCATCGAGCTCACGTGGAACCGGCGCGTCGCCCTGACCCTGGCGTTGGCAGTTGCCCTGCCACTCCTGGCGATCACCGGCCTGCTGACCGCGCTGGCCGCCCACCCGACCCTTGTCTCCGACGCCAATGTGGGGGGCGGACCTTTGCCAGATCGCGCCTTCCCGGCCACCGTCGCCATAAGCGGCCCCACCACGCTTGCCTATCAGGGCCGGCTCTTTCTCGCTCATGTCAATCAAGGTAATAACATCTGGAACGGCGCCGGCCAGATTAAGTTTGCCATCATCAGCGCCGACCACCAAACGGCTTACTGGACCAACGATGGCACCGGCATGGGCCAGCAGCCCTTTCAGCCTGCCAGCAGCGTGCCCGTAACTGTGAATGTAGCGACGGGCGTGTTCAACGTGCTCCTGGGCGATACGACTCTGACACACATGACCCAGCCCATTACCAGCGGCGTCTTCGTTCAGTCTATTGGCTTCCAGGTTGGCCGCGTCCTGCGCGTGTGGTTCGAC
>JAYTFQ010000357.1:0-9396 GCA_043734225.1 Anaerolineales bacterium
GCACCACGTGCTGGCTGCGAAGGGCAATGGTTTCAGAGAGGACGTTTCCTATGACTGAACCCCTTATTTATGACCTGGGACGGCCCGGCCGCGTGGGCGTGCACATGCCGGAGCCGGATGTGCCGCTGACGGCGATACCGGAGGCGCTGACGCGCGCCAGTTTGGACCTGCCGGAAGTGGACCAGTTGACGGCGGTGCGGCACTTCACGCGCCTGTCGAAGCTGAACTATTCGATCGACCAGGGCATGTACCCGCTGGGCTCGTGCACCATGAAGTACAACCCGCGGCTGAACGAGGACGTGGCGCGACTGCCGGGCTTCTGGACCAGCCACCCGCTGCAAGACCCGGAGACCGCGCAGGGCAACCTGGCGGTGATGCACCAACTGCAGGAATGGCTGAAGGAGATCGGCGGGTTTGCCGGCGTGAGCTTGCAGCCGGCGGCCGGGGCGCAGGGGGAGTTCACCGGCGTGCTGATCATGCGCGCCTATCACCACGCGCGCGGCGAAGCCCGCCGCACAAAGGTGCTGATCCCCAACTCGGCGCACGGCACCAACCCGGCCACCACCAGCATGGCGGGCCTGCAGGTGGTGGAGCTGCCTTCCGACGCGCGCGGCAACATCGACCTGGCCGCGCTGGAGAAGGTGATCGCCGAGCACGGCCCGGAGATCGTGGGGCTGATGATCACCAACCCCAACACGCTGGGGCTGTTCGAGGAGCACATCGAGGCAGTGGTGGCGGCGGTGCACGGCTGCGGCGGGCTGGTGTATGGCGACGGCGCGAACATGAACGCCATGGTGGGCATTGCCCGCCCGGGCGACCTGGGCTTCGACGTGATGCACTACAACCTGCACAAGACCTTCTCCACCCCGCACGGTGGCGGCGGGCCGGGCTCCGGCCCGGTGGGCGTGGCCGAGGCGCTGGTGGACTTTCTGCCCGGCCCGATCGTGGGGATTTTGGAAGAGGGCACGGATGACGAGCCGCCGCTGTTTGGCTTCGTCATGCCGCCCAAGAGCATCGGGCGGCTGAAGGCTTTTCACGGCCAGTTTGGGATGCACGTGCGCGCCTACACCTATATCCGCGTGCACGGCGCCAGCGGGCTGCGCGGGAATTCGGAGAACGCGGTCCTCAACGCCAACTATCTGCTCTCCAAGGTGCGCGGGCACTACAAGGTGCCGTATGACCGCACCTGCAAGCACGAGTTCGTGGTGGAAGGCGTGTGGCCGGACGCGCCCGGCGTGCACGCGCTGGACATCTCCAAGCGGCTGATGGACTTCGGCTATCACCCGCCGACAAATTACTTCCCGCTGATCGTGCACGAGGCGCTGATGATCGAGCCGACCGAGACCGAGACGCGCGAGACGCTGGATGCCTTTGCCGAGACGCTGCTGACCATCGCGGCCGAGGCCCACACCCAGCCGGAGCTGCTGCGCGACGCGCCACACAACGCGCCGGTCTCGCGGCTGGACGAGGTGGCGGCGGCCAAGCAGTTGGTGCTGTGCTGCCGCCCGGCGGACCTGGGGCTGCCCGAGACCGCTTGAGGCAATACGAACGATGTAGAATAGTGTGATTAACACTCTCCCTTCCGGCACGATCACATTTCTGTTCACCGACATCGAAGGCAGCACGCCGCTGTGGGAAAGCCAGCCGGAGGCCATGCGGCAGGCCCTGGCGCGCCACAATGCCGTTCTGCGCCAGGCGGTGGAAGCCGAGCACGGCCAGATCTTTAAGATCATCGGCGACGCCTTCCAGGCGGCATTTGCCCGCCCGGCCGAGGCCGCCCGGGCGGCCGTGGCCGCCCAACACAGCTTGCAGGCCGCCGAGTGGGGGGTCCTTGGGCCGCTGCGCGTGCGCTTGGGCCTGCACGTCGGACCGGCCGAATGGCAAGACGGCGATTACGCCGTGAGCCACACCCTTAATCGGGTGGCGCGCATCATGTCCGCCGCCCACGGCGGGCAAATCGTCCTTTCGGCGGAGATGGCGGATCTCACGCAAGGGGATCTGCCGGCCGGGGTGAGCCTGCGCGATCTTGGGCAGCACCGCATGAAGGGCATGGCCCGGCGCGAGCATCTCTTCCAACTCGATGCCCAAGATCTGCCGGGGGAGTTCCCGTCCCTGGCAACCCTGGATTCGATCCCCAACAATCTGCCCGTTCAGCTCACCAGTTTCATCGGCCGCGAGCTGGAATTGGCCGAGGTGGAGGGCCTCCTCACCCCCACCCCGGCGCTATCGCGCCACCCCGGCACCTCTTCTGAGCGCGGCAGTTCACGCTCAGGTGAGGGGAAGGGGCCGGGGGTAAGGGTGAGGCTGCTCACCCTCACCGGCAGCGGCGGGACCGGCAAGACCCGGCTGAGCTTGCAGGCAGCCGAGCAATCCATGCCGGCCTTTCCGGACGGCGCCTGGCTGGTGGAGCTGGCGCCGCTGGCGGACCCGGCGCAGGTGCTGCCGGCGCTGGCGGGCGTGCTGGGGCTGCAAGAGCTGCCCGGGCAGACGCTGTGGGTGATCGTGAGCAACTACCTGCGCGCCAAGACAAGCCTGCTGGTGCTGGACAACTGCGAGCACCTGGTGGAAGCCTGCGCCCGGCTGGCGGAAGATTTGCTGCGCGCCTGCCCGCGCGTGAAGATCCTGGCCAGCAGCCGCGAGGCGCTGGGCGTGCCGGGCGAGACCGCTTACCGCGTGCCGTCACTCTCGCTGCCCCAGGGTGACGACGTAACCCGGTGTGAGTCGGCCCGGTTGTTCATCGCCCGCGCCCAGGCAGCGCTCGCGCGCTTCGCCGTCACCCCGGCCAACGCCCCGGCGCTGGCCCAGATTTGCCGGCGGCTGGATGGCATTCCTCTGGCGCTGGAGCTGGCGGCCGCGCGGGTGAAGGCGCTGTCGCTGGAGCAGATTGCGGCGCGGCTGGATGACCGCTTTCAACTGCTCACCGGCGGCAGCCGCACCGCCCTGCCCCGCCAGCAGACCCTGCGCGCGCTCATCGACTGGAGTTACAGCCTGCTGAGCGAACCGGAGCGCTTGCTGTGCCGGCGGCTGGCGGTGTTTGCCGGAGGCTGGACCTTGGAAGCCGCTGAGGCGGTGTGCGGGGATAAGGATGAAGGATGGGCGCTGCGCGTGAAGGATGAAAAAACGCCGGACGTCTTGCTTCATCCTTCCGATGTCCTCGACTTGTTGACGCATCTGGTCGACAAATCGCTCGTCGTCATGGACGAGCGGGCAGGCGAGGCGCGCTATTATCAACTGGAGACCATCCGGCAGTATGCGCGCGAGAAGCTGTTTGAAGCGCCGGCGAGCGACGCCCCGCTTCCTTCGCAGGGGACGGGCGCCGCCGCTTTGCGCGACCGCCATCTGGCCTATTTTGTCCAGGTGGCCGAGCGGGCGGAACCGCACCTGCGCGGGCCGGCCCCCTTAGACTGGCAGAACCGCCTGGACGCCGATTACGACAATTTACGCGCCGCTGTGGAGTGGGGACAGGACCGTGACCCAGAGGCGGTGCTGCGACTGGGCGGCGCCCTGCATTACTTTTGGACCTACCGCTATCACTTCGAGGCGCGCGCCTGGCTTGAGATCGCTCTCGCCCGGGTGCAGGCGCTGCCGCCCGTGGCCGGCCAGGCCGGCCTCGCTCGGGCACGGGCCATGGCCTATGGCTGTCTGGCGGTCGGCATCCTGGCCAGCAGCCAGGGGGACGCAGCCGGCCGACTGGATGGGCTCGCCCGGGCCGTGGCCGCGGCCGGCGAAAGCGCGGATGACAGGGTCCTGTGCATGGCATTAACGATGCATGCCAACTACCTGTCTAACGCGCTGGATGTCGCGGGCACGCGGGCGGCGGCCGAGCGCGGGCTGGCCCTGGCCCGAAAATTGAACGAGCCGACCATGACCCTGATGAACCTGGTGGTGCTGGGCTGGGCCATGGGCACGAGCGGCGATCAGGCCGCCCAGCAGGCCATGCTGGCCGAGGTGAGCCGCCTGCGCCCGCAAGCGCACGGCTACTGGCTGATCGGGCCGTTCCTCTTCCTGGGCCGGGACGCGCGCGGGCGCGGAGACCTGGCCCACGCGCGTGAGCACATTCAAGAAGTCATCCGCCTTACGCGCCTGTTGGGCGTGACGGCTGTCGAAAACATCGGATTGAGCGAGTTGGCCCACGTGGACCGGCAGGCGGGCGACTTCGCGGCGGCGCGGGCCGGTTACGCCCGCGCGATACTCGTCTGGAAGGACCTGGGCAACCGCGGCGCCGTCGCCAACCTGCTGGAGTGCTTTGGCTTCATCGCCAGCGCCGAGGCGCAGCCCGAGCGGGGCGCGCGGCTGCTGGGCGCGGCCGAGGCCCTGCGCGAACTGGCCGGCGCGCCCATGCTCGGATACGAGCGCGCCGGGCACGAGCGCGAGGTGGCGGCGCTGCGAACGGCCCTGGAGCCGGCCCGGCTGAACGAGGCCTGGACGGCGGGGCGGCTGCTCACGCTGGACCAGGCGGTGGCGTTTGCGCTGCATGAAACCTAAATGCTTCACCGCTCAGACGCGTCACTACCCAGCCGGATGGCGCGGACACTTCACTGTGAACAAAGTAATCAAGGATGTTTTGGCCGAATTGGATGCCGTGGTCTGCCCCTTGCGGGCGTCTGACCACGGCATCCAATTCGGCCGGCATTTTATGACCGGCTGAACAGGTACTAATACGCTAAGAAAAACAAGGTGGGGGCAGGATGCGAGCAGTTGCCTACTTCCCGCCCAGCGCACCGGTATAGAAGGTGGCCATGCGCTGCTCATACTCAGCGGGCAGCATCAGATCGCCCTGAACATGGCCCACCCCCTCTGGAAACCAGGTGGTCACGTTCGCGCCGGTTTGCGCGGCCAGGCTGGCCAGGTCGCGCGAGTGATGGATATTGATGGACTGGTCGGCGGTGCCGTGCACCACGAAGATGGGCCGGCCGGCGTCGCGCGTGACGGCCTCCTGTGGGCTGTGCGCCAGCAGGTCCACCCCGCCCACCAGGCGCGCCATCAGCAGGCCGCCGGGGGCCAGGAAGGTGGGGTAATGATTTTGGATCAGCCGTTCGTCAATGATCTGCCGGATATCAAAATAGGGCGAGTCGACCATGGCGGCGGCCACGCGCGGCTCTTCCCCAAAGGCGATCAGCGTGGTGCCCGCGCCCAGCGAGTCGCCGTATAGGCCAATCCGCCGCGGCGGGAAGCCTTTGGCCGTCTGCAGCCAATCCCACGCGCCGAGAACATCCAGATATTCCTTGTTGCCGATAGCGGTGCGGCCGCCGTCGCTGTCCGACTCGCCGTGATTGCGCAAGTCATACAGCAGCACGTTGTAGCCGTGGCGATGAAGCATCCCGGCCACCACCAGCAAGCCCCCGCCGCATTTGCAGGATCCCAGGCCATGTGTGACCACCACCGCCGGCGCGTTCGGGTCGCCAGGGACGTACCAGCCGGCCAGCGTCAGCCCCGGCGTCCGGCTGGGCAGACGCACCCGCTCGAAGTTGGGCATGGCATACGCGGCCGTGTCAAAGTTCGTGAACCCGTCGTCGAAGACGTGAAACTGCGCTGGGGTGTTCGCGGCATTGGTGAGGTCGGGATGGACGGCGGACAACTGATCGTACAGCTTGTAGCCGATGCCCAAATACGCGACCGCCGCCAACACGACCAGCCCGGAGACCAAAAGCGTCAGTTTCTTGAGCATGAGATTGTGCCTCCTGCCATCGCCGGGGCGGATCACGAACCGCAACCCTTGCGAACCACATCCACTGGCTATGATCATACACGTATTCCTCGGCCGAAAAACGCCGTTAACCGCCAAAAACCACCAATCTACTATAATGCTCGCAGCCCAAGACCCTCAGGACGTCTGAAACCTTTGTGGGCTGCCCGATCGCCACCCCATGAGCGCCAACCTACCTTCCGGCACCGTCACCTTCCTATTTACCGATATTGAAGGCAGTACTCCGCTGTGGGAGCGCGAGCCTGGGCGGATGCGCCTGGCGCTGGCCCAGCATGACACCATCCTGCGCCAGGCGGTGGCGGACCAGCACGGCCAGGTGTACAAGGTCATTGGCGACGCCATTCAGGCCGCCTTTGCCCTGCCGGCCGAGGCGCTGGCCGCCGCGCTGGCCGCCCAGCGCGAACTGGCCGCCGTCAGTTGGCCCACCAGTGTGCCGCTGCGCGTGCGGATGGGGCTGCACACCGGCCCGGCCGAAGCCGCGGCCGCTGACTACACCACCACGCACACCCTCAACCGCGTCGCGCGCATCATGGCCGCCGCCCACGGCGGGCAGACCGTGCTCTCCTCCGAGACCGCCGAGTTGATGCGGGGCGATCTGCCGGCTGGCGTGAGACTGCTCGATCTGGGGCAGCACCGCATGAAGGGCATGACCCGGCGCGAGCATCTCTTCCAGCTCAACGCGCCCGATCTGCCGGGACAGTTTCCGGCACTGGCTACGCTGGACGCCGTCCCCAACAATCTGCCCGTTCAACTCACCAGCTTCATCGGCCGCGCGCAGGAGTTGGCCGAGATACGAGAGCTCCTGACCCCCACCCCGGCGCTATCGCGCCACCCCTCCCCTTCTCCCAAGCGGGAGCTGCCGCGCTCAGGAGAAGGGGAGGGGCCGGGGGTAGGGGTGAGGCTGCTCACCCTCACCGGCAGCGGCGGCACCGGCAAGACGCGGCTGAGCTTGCAGGTGGCCGCCGACCTGCTGCCCCAGTTCCCGGACGGCGCCTGGCTGGTGGAACTGGCGCCGCTGGCCGACCCGGCCCAGGTGCCAGTCACCGTGGCCGCCACGCTGGGCATGCAGTTGCTGCCGGGCGCGCCGCTACTGGACAGCCTGGCCGACTACCTGCGCGCCCGGCAGGCGCTGCTGGTGCTCGACAATTGCGAGCATCTCATCGCGGCCTGCGCCCAATTCGCCAATCACTTGCTGCGCCAATGTCCGCGCATCAGGTTCCTGGCCAGCAGCCGCGAGGCGCTGGGCATCGCCGGCGAGACGACCTATCACGTGCCATCGCTGGGCGTGCCGGATGAACGGTGTGACACACTGCCGGCCTTGCTACAATTTGACGCGGCGCGGCTGTTCGTGGAGCGGGCGCAGGCCGCCCAGCCACGCTTCGCACCCACAACGCACAACCTGGGCGTCATTGTTCAAATCTGCCACCGGCTGGACGGCATCCCGCTGGCGATTGAGCTGGCCGCCGCGCGCGTGAAATTGCTCAGCGTCGAGCAAATCGCGGTCCGCCTGGACGACCGTTTCCGGCTGCTGACCGGCGGCAGCCGCGCGGCCCTGCCCCGCCAGCAGACCCTGCGGGCGCTCATCGATTGGAGCTATGACCTGCTCTCCGAGCCGGAGCGCGCCTTGCTGCGGCGGCTGTCGGTGTTCGTGGGCGGCTGGACGCTGGAGGCGGCGGAGGCGGTGGGCGAAGAGAAGGATGAAGGCGGAAGGATGAAGGATGAATTAATTCATCCTTCATCCTTCCGCCTTCATCCTTTGGATTTTCTGGACCTCCTCAGCCAGCTCGTCAACAAATCCCTGGTGGTGGTGGACGACGACCCGGAACAGATGGCGCGCCGTTACCGGCTGCTGGAGACCATCCGCCAGTACGCCCGCGACCGGCTGTTGGACGTGGAGCGGGGCGAGGCCGCCGCGGCGCGTGATCGGCACCTGACGTATTTCGCGCACCTGTCGGACGAGGCCGAGCCGGGGCTGCGCGGCCCGGATGCGCCGGACTGGAGTTCGCGACTGACACGTGAACTGGACAACGTGCGCGCGGCGCTGAACTGGGGCCTGGAGCGCCACCCCGAGGACGCGCTGACGATCATGGGCAACTTAATGTACTTTTGGCCCATAGTCCTGACGAGCATCGCGGAGCGCGAGTGGCTGTTGGGCGCGCTGGCGCAGACCGTGGCCTTGCCCGCGGTCGAAGGGGCCGCCGACCAGCGCCGGCGGACGCGCGGCCTGATGACCGCCGGCGTTCTGCTGTCAATCACGAACCCGGCATTTAACGAACGGACTTACGGTATGGCGGTGGAGGCGGTGCACCTAGCGCGCCAGCTCGACGATCCGGTGCTGCTGGCTCACGCGCTCAGCGTGCAAGTAACAGCGCTCCAGTACGGTGACGCGGCGCTGGCGCGCGCAATCGCCGAAGAGGTGGTGGCCCTCGCTCGCCGGCAGCATGACACCTACCTGCTGGCGAGCAGCCTGGGCGCGCTGGCCTGGGTGGCCAGCCGCCAGGGCGATGACCCGGCGCGCCAGGCAGCGATCGCCGAAGTGCGCCGGCTGGTGGGCCGAGCCGGCTATGTCCATCGGGGCGCGCCCATCTTAATTCAGCTTGCCCTGGCCGCGCGAATGCGCGGCGACCTGGCCCAGGCGCGCGCCGACCTGGAAGACGCCGTGCGCGTGTACGGCCAAGTGCACGACACCCTGAGCGAGCTGATTGCGCAGAGTGAGCTGGCCCACCTGCTGCGACAGACCGGCCAACTAGGGCCGGCCCAGGACGTGTACCGGCAGACCATTCCTAAGTGGCGAGACATGGGCCACCGCTCCGCCGTCGCCAACCAGTTGGAGTCCTTTGGCTTCATCGCCATCGCCCAGGCCCAGCCCCGGCGCGCCGCGCGGCTGCTGGGCGCGGCCGAGGCGCTGCGCGAGGTGGTGGGCACCCCGATGCTTGACGAAGAGCGCGTGGAATACGACGGCCAGGTGGCGGCGCTGCGCGCGGCGCTGGAGCAGGCGCGGCTGGACGAGGCCTGGGCCGCCGGGCGAGCGCTGAGCATCGATCAGGCGATCGAATACACGCTGCATGAAACCTAAATGCTTAACTGCAAAGACGCAACCCCCCGCGAACGGCGCAGGGGGCAGCGGTTCAGCATTTGCGGCCGGCTAATGTCTGGCGCTCAGCGGCGCAAAGTCGGCAGGAATAATTGATACTGACCCCAGCGCCCGAGGAAGTTGGACACTTTGCCGCCGGCCGCGCCGAACAGGCCGCCGGCATACACAAAGTTGGCGTCGGTGGCCACACTCAGAATCGGCCCATCCGCGCCGCTGCCCAGGTTCGACCAATGGCTGCCCAGGAGATCCCAGGCGGCGATGTTCTCCAAACCCAGCACACCGGTTTGGGTGAACGTGCCGCCGGCGAAGAGGGTGTTGCCGCGCAGCGCCAGGCTGTAGACCGAGTTGTTCAGACTGGCGCCCAGCGGCTGCCAATCGCCGATGCCAATGGCCTGGGCGATATGGTCGGCGCCGCTGCTGCCGGCATTGGTGAAGTCGCCGCCGATATATATGGCGTTGTTCGTCACGGCCAGCGCTCGCACGGGCGCGTTCGGGGCCGATAGTAGTGAGAAAAAGTCGCTGCCGTCAAAATAGACGTAGTTCGTGCGCGGCGAAGTGAAATCACCGCCGATGTTATAGCCGCCAAAGGCATCCG
>JAYTFQ010000358.1:0-10043 GCA_043734225.1 Anaerolineales bacterium
CAGCAAGCGCATTCAGCAGCGGATTGAGCCCTGGTCAACCGCTGGGCTAGGCAGCGACAGCCTGGAGGCGGGCGACTACCTTTTATCGTGGGAGCGCAAGGGCCGGCACGGGCTGCGCTACGTGCACGAGATCGACCAAGACGAGATCGAGCGCCTGGCAGCGCGGGCCGGGCTTGAAATCATCGAGACGTTTGCGGCGGACGGCGTGTCAGGCGATTTAAGCGAGTACATTGTGGCTCAGAAGCGCAGCAATCAGCCCAAACCATCAGCCCCAGAAGGAAAGTGAAAGCCATGACTCAAATTGTCAACCATCTTGACCAACCCATTGGCTTCCCCGTCGCCAATTGGCAGGCCGCCACCCGGCCGCCGCGCGAGCCCATGACCGGGCGATACTGCCGGGTGGAACCTACCAACGTAGAACGACACGCCGCCGCGCTGTTTGAAGCGAATAGTGCTGACAGCGAGGGCCGTATCTGGACCTACCTGCCCTATGGGCCGTTCGCCACTCTGGCTGACTACCAAACCTGGACGGAAAGAACCTGTCTCGGGGACGACCCGTTGTTCCATGCCATCATCGACTCACAGACCGGCCAGGCGGTGGGAGTCGCCAGCTATCTGCGGATCGATCCGAATAATGGAGTCATTGAAGTCGGCCACATCAATTACTCGCCGCGCCTGCAGCGCTCACCGGCAGCGACCGAAGCCATGTATTTGATGATGCAGCGCGCGTTTGACCTGGGCTACCGCCGTTATGAGTGGAAGTGCGACAGCCTGAACCAGAAATCACGCCGCGCGGCGCAGCGTTTCGGGTTCTCATACGAGGGCATTTTCCGGCAGGCGACGATGTACAAAGGCCGCAACCGGGATACTGCCTGGTACGCGATCATTGATAAAGAATGGGCAGCCCTGAAGGCCGCCTATGAGCAGTGGCTGGATCCGGCGAACTTCGATGATGCAGGTCAACAAAAGGCGCGTCTGGCGGAGCTGACCGCGCCAGTCCTGAAGCTACGCGGGTAGTTTACCGGCATGGAGCGGGCCACCTGAAACAACGGTCCTTCATGGTAAACTGTGCCTGTCAGGCCAATCTTACTTCCCCACAGTATCGTTTCTATTCTTAAAGGAGTGTCACGTGTCCAAATATGTTGAATTCCCCCTGGAGGGCGGCGGCAGTATTTTGATTGAGGCCGCCGATGAGCCAGCCCGCGCTTCGGCCGGTTTCCTGCGCGACGGCGAAAACCACGGCAGCGCCGACAAGGCGCAGGTATCGTTTGACGCCTCTGTGGAGGCCGTGCGGCGCTCGGCGGATCTGCTGGTGACCAAGCTGCGCGACCTGAGCACACCGCCGGACGAACTGCAGGTGAACTTCAACCTGAAGGCCAGCGGCGAAATGGGCGGGCTGACGGTCGGAAAATCCGGCGCGGATGCGAACTACACCGTGATGCTGAAGTGGCAGAAGACGCCAAAGACAGACGAAGAGAAAGAGAAAGAAAAAGAAAAAGGGAAAGACAAGGCGTAGGGCAAAGCCAGGTTAATGGCCACGCTGCGAAACTTCAGCCTGCGGCTGATCGAGAACGTCGAGACGGTCATCGTCGGCAAGCGCGCCCAACTGGAGTTGCTGCTGGTGGCGCTGCTGTGCCAGGGGCACGTGCTGATCGAAGACGTGCCCGGCACCGGCAAGACCATGCTCGCGCGCGCGGCCGCGGCCAGCCTGGGACTGAGCTTCAAGCGGGTGCAGTGCACGCCCGACCTGCTGCCTAACGACATCATCGGGGTGAACGTCTTCAGCCAACAGGCCGGAAGCTTCGACTTCCGGCCTGGCCCGGTGTTCGTCAATATCCTGCTGGCGGATGAAATCAACCGCGCCACCCCGCGCACCCAGTCGGCGCTGCTGGAAGCCATGCAGGAGCGGCAGGTGTCGGTGGACGGTGTGACCCACCCGGTGGCGGCGCCGTTTATCGTGCTGGCCACTCAAAATCCCATCGAGTTTGAAGGCACCTTCCCCCTGCCCGAGGCCCAGTTGGACCGCTTTCTAATGCGCCTGAGCCTGGGCCACCCGGACGCGGACGCCGAGATTCAAATCGTCCGCAATTTGCGCAAGCACCACCCGATCGATTCCATCCACGCCATCGCCACTGGCGACGAACTGCTGGCCCTGGCCGACCAGATCACCGATGTGCACGTGGACCAGACCATTGAGCGCTATTGCCTGGCGATCGTGCGCGCCACACGCCAGCACGCGGATGTGGCGCTGGGCGCCAGCACGCGCGGCACCCTGGCGTTGTACAAGACCGCCCAGGCCCTGGCCGCGCTGCGCGGCCGCGACTACGTGCTGCCCGAAGACGTGCGCACCCTGGTGCCGCTCACCCTGGCTCACCGCCTCATCATCCGGCCCGAAAGCCAACTGCGCGGCCGCAGCGCAGCGCAGATCCTGGGCGAGATACTTGAAAAGACGGAGCTGGAGGTACAGACGAAAGACGAACCCCCTGCTCGCCCCGCGGGGGGCAAGTGATGTAAGACAAATTGACCAGCTGACCAATCCACCAACCGACCTTCTTCATCCTTCATACTTCAGACTTCATCTTTCCGCTGATGCGCCGCTTCTTCCCCTTCCTGCTGTTCCTGTTTATCATCGCCGTCATTCTGCGCATCGATTTCTTCTTCACCATCGCCTATCTGTTTTTCTTGTTGTTTGTGCTGGCGCGGCTGTGGATTGGGCGCGGCCTGACGCAGGTGCGCATCGAGCGACAGTACTCGCCGCGGGCCTTCTCGGGTGACGAGGTGGAAGTGGAGGTGCTGGTCCGCAACAACGGCCGGCTTCCGGTGCCGTGGCTGCAAGTGCACGAGTCGCTGCCGGTGGAACTGATCTCGCCACCGTTCCACACCGAGGTCTTCAGCCTGGGCCCAGGCGAACGGCATTTTTTCCGGTACACCCTGCATGCCCGCGAGCGCGGCATTTATCAGCTTGGCCCGCTGAGCGCCCAAAGCGGCGATCTGCTCGGTCTGGAGCCCGCCCGCTCGGTCGATTTTGGCAGCGAGCAAATCGTCGTCTATCCGCGCATCATGCACATGCCGCGCCTGCGGCTGCCCACACGCTCGCCGTTGGCGGCCCTGCCGGCGCGGTTGCCCCTGTTTGAAGACGCGGCCCGCGTCAGCGGGGTGCGCGAATATCAGCGCGGCGATTCGCCGCGGCGTATCCATTGGAGCGCCACTGCCAGTGCCGGGCAATTGCTGGTGAAACAATATCAGCCAGCGGTGGCGCGCGAGACCCTGCTGGCGCTGGACCTGAACCTGGACGGCTACGAAGGCCGCCGCCGGCGCGAGGCCAGCGAGCTGGCCATCGTGGCCGCCGCTTCCTTGGCCAACCACATCATTGTGCGCGAGCGGCTGCCGGTGGGACTGGCGGCCGAGGCCCTGGACCCGTTGGCCCATACCCGCGAGCGGTTCTTTCTGCCGGCCCGCAGCGAGCGCGCCCACCTGATCAGCGTGCTGGAGGTACTGGCGCGGGTGCGGCTGGTGCCGGGCGTGCCGCTGGCCGAAATCCTGCGTCGCGAGCGGCCGCGGCTGGCCTGGGGCACCACCATCGTCGCCATCACCGGCCGCGCCGACGAAGAACTGCTCGACACGCTGGCCTCGCTGCGACAGGGCGGCTTCGCCGTCTCGCTGCTGCTAGTGCAGGCGCCGGACCCAGCGCCGCTGGTGCGCGAGCGAGCAGCGCTGCTGGGTATTTCCATATGGCCCATCTGGCGCGAGCAAGACCTGGAGCACGCCCGTTGAGCGCCGCGCGCCAGCCATCACCCGCAGCCAGCGTTCAGAACCCATGGGTAATCAACGTGCTGCGCCCAGCAGCCCTGACTGTTATGGCCGTCTGTGTGGCGCTGCCGGTGGCCCAGGTGCTGGCCGCCATCGCCCCCAGCTTGCACCCGTGGCTGCTGGTGGCCGCCTGCGCGCTGACCGCGCTGGAAGTCAACTACACCCACCGGCTCATCCGCGCTCAGTTTACATCCGGCTCGGACCTGTGGCGGATGCGCGCGATCGAGGCCGGTGTCTACTTTGTGATCATTAAAGCCGCCAGCGTGGCGCTGTACGGCCTTCCAGCCGGCCGGCCGGGCGATTGGCTGCTGAGCATCTATTGGTGGCTGGACATCGAAACGCTGATGGCGCTGGTGCTGGCCGTGTTTATTGCCTTCACGGTCAACGGCGCGCTGGAAGACTTCGACCGGGTGGGCGAGTCGGTCGAGGCCAGCCGCGACTATATCTCCTCGATCGACAGCCTGACGGGCCAATTCTTCACCGGCGGCGCGGTGCTCCTATTGTTCTCCGGTCTGGCGCGGGTCAACCTGTTGGACCTGCTGCGCACGGACCGGCCAGCGGTGGGCGGGCTAGTACTTAATGCGCTGATCTATTTTCTGGTGGGGCTGGTGCTCCTGAGCCAGGTGCGGCTGGAGCTGCTGGCCATCCGCTGGCAGGCGCAAGGCGTGCGCACGCCGCCCGACCTCACCCGGCGCTGGGTGCGCTACACGACCGCGTTTGTCGCCCTGGCGGTGCTGGTGGCTTTTGTGCTGCCCACCGGCTATACCCTGGGCACGCTCGGGCTGCTGGGGGGAATATTGTCCTACGCATTTGGCCTGCTGTGGATTGCTACCTTCTTTTTGGTCGCGCTAATACTCCTGCCGCTGCATTGGCTGTTCAGCCTGTTCGGCAACTTGACCCCGCCTGCGCAAGGCCCGGCCCCTACCCCGCCGCCACCGCCCAACCTCACCACCCTGGCGAACAAACCCTTGCCCCCGTGGGTGAATACTGTGCGCGACATTTTTGTGATCCTGATCATCCTGGCGTTGATCGGCTACATCATCTGGAATTATGTGCGTGAGCGGCCCGAACTGCTCGGCGCGCTGAAAAAATTGGACGCGCTGCGCGGCCTGCGGCGGCTGTGGGCGGCGCTGCGGCATCGGGTGAGCGGTGTGCTGGCCAGCGCGCGCGAGGCCGCGCCCATCGTGTGGCTGCGCGAACGAATGCGGCGCGCCGCGCCCGCGGCCCCGTTCAACTATTTCCGGCTGGCCGCGGCCTCGCCGCGCGAGCAGGTGTTGTTCTATTACCTCAGCCTGCTGCGCCGCGCCGGGCAGCAGGGCTTTGGCCGCCGTCCGCCACAAAGCCCGCGCGATTATGAGCCGGTATTGGAAGAAAACCTGCCCAGCGCCGCGCACGAGCTGCAGGCGCTGACAGCGGCCTTTGAAGAAACGCGCTACAGCGCCCACCCGGTGAGCGCGGCAACCGCCCAGGAAACCCGTGCCCTCTGGCAGCGAGTGCGCGCCGCGCTGAATGGAAAGAGGAAGAATGGCTAAAGCAACCCTGCTCTTTGGAACGGTGGGCGCGCCGATGAGCACGCCCAAAAACCCGGGCGGAACGGTCGGCGGCATCCGGCGCCTGGCCGAGCTCGGCCTGGGCGCGCTGGAGCTGGCCTGGGTGCAGTCGGTGCGCGTCAGCGAGGGCAAATGCGCCGAGATCAAGGCCGTGGGCGTCGAATGCGGGCTGGGCCTGTCGGTGCATGCGCCGTATTACATCAATCTGAACGCCACGGACGACGAGTGGCCGCGCAGCCGCAAGCGCCTGATGGATGCCGCCCACTACGGCAACCTGGCCGGCGCCACCGACATCATTTTCCATCCCGGCTCCTATTTCGGCGGCGAGCCGCGCGTGGCGCTGGAGCTGGCGGTGCCGCGCCTGCGCCAATGCGTGGCCGACCTGCGCGCGGCCGGCAACCCGGCCCGGCTGCGGCCGGAAACCATGGGCAAGAGCGCCATGCTCGGCTCGCTGGAAGACACGCTGGTGATGGCGGAAGAGATCGAGGGCGTGGAGCCGTGCATTGACTTTGCCCACCTGCACGCCCGGCCCGGCGACGGCACGGTCAATACCTATGCCGAGTGGCAGGCGCTGCTCAAGCTATACAAGAAGCGCCTGGGCGCCGCCGCGCTCAAGCGCCTGCACATTCACCTCTCGGGCATTGAATATGGCCTCAAGGGCGAGAAGCACCACCTGCCATTGAAAGAATCGGACTTGAAGTACCGCGAGCTGTTCAAAGCGCTGCGCGACGCCGGCGCCGCCGGGCGCGTGATGTGCGAAAGCCCTAAGATGGAAGATGACGCGCTGGTGATGAAGAAGGAGTGGGAGAAGAGCGGGAAGTGAGAAGTCGGAAGTCAGAGGTCAAATGATCGAGTTCCGACTTCTGACCTCCGACCTCTGACTTCTCATTTCCACTTCAGCACGTACCGCCCGCGTGTCGAATCGCTTGTGGCGGTATATAAATACGTCACCCCATCCAGCACCAGCATATCGGCGTGGCCCAGGCCAACATTGCCGGGCACGTCGCCCAGCACCGGGTTGCCGGCGAACTTTTCCCACGGGCCGTCGAGTTGGCCCGTGGTACTGCGCGCGAAACCTAGATTGAACTGGGTGTCGCCGGCAGCGCCCGGCCCCGGCCCGCGAATGCCTTCGTAAGTCATGTAATAGCGGTTGCCGACGCGCAGCACATCGGCGGCCGAGATAGTGCTGAAATCGAAAAACGGGTTAGCCGCCGCGCCGGTCGCGTCCTGCGGCCCATAGCCGCCGGCGCCGCTGAACAGCGGGTTGGCATGGCAGGGCTTGAGACCGGCCGCGCCGTCGTCGATCGCGCCGGTGTAGCAGCCCATGTGGCCCGGGTTCTGGCCCATGCCGACAAACACCCACATCTGGCTGCCCTGCACAAACAAGCCTGGCGGCCCGCCGGAAAGGCAGTTGTAAGGGTCCTGACCCGGCGCGACGTTGGGGTGGGCACCAATCATTTGGTATGGCAAACACGGCTTGGCGCTCAGCGGCCAAACACCGGTGCCAGGCACATGCCGCGAGCGCGCCCAATTGAGGCCATCCGACGAAGTCCGCAGATAATCCTCGCCGCGCCACTCATAAACCATTACCCAGGTGCCCGAATCAGCCCGCAGCACGTGCGGGTATTGCTGCACATCGATGTCGTCCGGCCCATCCAGGCACGGGTCGCCCAGGCAGGCGATCAGGCAGTGGGGGTCGAATAAGTGAAAGTCCTTGCCGCGGTTGACGCTCTTCCAGAGTGTGACGCAGCCAGGAAAGGGCACGTAGGCCCCCCATTGGTCGTGAATGCCGCGCGAATCGGTGCTGGCGTGCAGATACGACCAGAGCTGCCCATCCGGTCCAATCAACGTATTCGACTCGCCGATGGGCAGGCCAGCGTTGGGCACATCCAGCTTCCAGGTGGCTTGCCCGGCCCAGAAATCGGCCAGGGTTGGCGGCTGGCGGCCTTTGGGCGTGGCCGCGGCGGCCCAGGTGGCCGGCGGGGGTGTGGGCCAGAGGGGCGTGGCGGAGGGCGTGGGGGTCTTGGTGAAAGTGGGTGTGGGCGTCGGGCTGGCGGACGCTGTCGGGCTGAGCGTGACCGTGGGGCTTTTGGTTGCCGAGGGCGTGGCGCTGGCAGCGGCGGTGGGGCTGGGCGAAGCGGTGACGGTGTGGGTGGGCAGCGGCGTGGCCGTGGTCGGCAACGGCGTCAGGGTGATGCGCGCGACCACGGCCGCCACCCCAACCACCGGCTGCGGCAACCAGTTGCCGCCTGTGAGCAGCGCCGCCAGCAGCGCCAACACGGCCAATGCGCCGCCGGCCAGCAGAATCAGCGCCAGCCATTGGGTCGGGGTAAAATAGCGTCTTCGTGGTCGCATATTAATCCAGACACGATTCTAATCTCAGGTTGCCTGGCAGCCTAGTGAGAGGATAGGGGTCAGATGTCCGAGGTTGGAAGTCAGAAACTCTGACTTGCGACGTCCGACTTCTGATATCGATTTATATGAACTCAGCTCAGCGCGTCTCAACCTTCGGCACCAGCATCTTCGCGGAAATGTCACGCCTGGCGGTGGCCCACAAGGCCATCAACCTGGGCCAGGGCTTTCCAGATTTCGACGGGCCGGAGGTGGTCAAAGAGGCGGCCATTGCCGCCATCCGCGCGGGCGAGAACCAATATGCGGTCAGCAACGGGCAGCCGGCCCTGCGGCGCGCCCTGGCCGCCCACAGCCAGCGCTTCTATGGCCAGGTGTTCGACCCGGAGACGGAGATCACCGTCACCAGCGGCGCGACCGAATCCACGTTCTCCGCCATCCAGGGCCTGGTCAACCCGGGTGATGAGGTGATTATTTTTGAGCCAGCCTATGACAGCTATGAGCCCGACGTGCTGATGGCCGGCGGCGTGCCGCGCTTTGTGCCGCTGTATGCCCCCACCCTACAGCAGCCAGACTGGCACTTTGACCCGGCCGAGCTGGCAGCAGCCTTTGGCCCGGTCACGCGGATGATCGTGATCAACACGCCGCACAACCCCACCGGCAAGATTTTCTCCAGCGACGAGTTGGCCGCCATCGCGGCCCTGTGCGTGCAATGGGATGTGCTGGCGCTGTGCGACGAAGTCTATGAGCATCTGGTGTACGACGGCCGGCGCCACCAGCGCCTGGCGCAGCAGCCCGGCATGGCGGAGCGGACCGTGACCATCAGCAGCCTGGGCAAGACCTTTGGCTTCACCGGCTGGAAGGTGGGCTGGACGCTGGCCCAGCCGTCGCTGACCGCCGCTGTGCGCGCCGCACACCAATGGGTCACCTTTGCCACGTCCACGCCCTTCCAAAGCGCCGGCGCGGCGGCCCTGGCGCTGGACGACGAATACTTCCAGTCGCTGGCGCAGAGTTTTCAGGCTCGGCGAGATTTTCTGGTGGGCGTGCTGACCGATATGGGGCTGCGGGTGAGCGTGCCGGGCGGGACGTATTTCATCATGGCCGATTTCACGCCGCTGGGCATTCCAGGCGTAATCGACGACGTCGGCTTCTGCCGCTGGCTGATTGAGAACGTGGGCGTGGCGGCCATCCCGCCCAGCGCCTTTTACAGCGCGGCGCACAAACCGCTGGCGGCCAATTGGGTGCGCTTTGCGTTCTGCAAGCGGATGGAGACGCTGGAGGCCGCGGCCACCAGACTTAAAGGCTTAACCACAAAGCATTTTCCATGAACACCATCTACCTGGGCGATAACTTGCCCGTGCTGCAATCGCTGCCGGCGGGCGCGGCGGATCTGATTTACATCGATCCGCCGTTTAATACTGGGCACAAGCAGTCGCGCGTGCGGCTGCGCACCGAGCGCAGCGCCGACGGCGACCGCACCGGTTTTGGCGGGCAGCGCTACAAGACCGAGCGGCTGGGCGAGCAAGCGTACGCCGATGCCTTTGACGATTATGAGGCCTTCCTGGCGCCGCGGCTGGCGGAAGCCCACCGCGTGTTGGCGGCCGACGGCAGCCTGTATTTCCATATCGATTATCGCGAGGCGGCTTACTGCAAACTGCTGCTCGATGGCATCTTTGGCCGCGCCAGCTTCCTCAACGAGATTATCTGGGCCTATGACTATGGCGCGCGCTCGCGCAAGAAGTGGCCGGCCAAGCACGACAACATCCTGGTCTACGTCAAAGACCCGGAACACTATACCTTCAACTATGACGCCCTGGACCGCATCCCATACATGGCGCCGGGGTTGGTAGGCCCAGAGAAGGCCGCGCGCGGCAAAACGCCTACCGACGTGTGGTGGCACACTATTGTCAGCCCCACCGGCAAAGAAAAGACGGGTTACCCAACCCAAAAGCCGCTGGGCATCCTGCGCCGGATCGTGGCGGCCAGCAGCCCTCCAGGCGGCCTGGTACTCGATTTTTTCGCCGGCAGCGGCACCACCGGGGTGGCGGCGCACGAGTTGGGCCGGCGCTTCATCCTGGTGGATAGCAATCCGCAAGCGCTGGCCGTCATGCGCCAGCGGCTGGGCAGTATCATAGACCTGACGATTCTGCCCTAGTCAGGAATCGCACCGGCCGTAGTGCAGAAACAGGGCACCTTTTTGGAATCTGGCGGCTGCTGGATGGGCCGCCCACCCCAGCAAACATTATGTCCGCACACTTCGTCGCCCCGTCCAGTGCCACTTGTTTGGCGATTTTTGCCGCAAAAACCACTTGTGGCACTCGCGAAGCGGCCACT
>JAYTFQ010000359.1:0-3776 GCA_043734225.1 Anaerolineales bacterium
CATCAGGGTGGTGCGGGCTTCGGCAATCAGCCGGCGGCGATGTTCGTGGCTGACCCAATCGTTGCGGGCGATGCGCAGCAGGGTGAGCGCCATCTGGAACGGCACGCGGGCGCAGATGGACTGGAAGGCGCTGTGCCGGTCGGGAAAGTGGCAGGCATATTCCCACAGAAAATGGCCGATGAACGGCTCGGCCGCGTAAGCATCGCCGGTGGCCAGCAGAAAGGTGTGCTGCAGCTCGCCGGCAATGCGGCCGATATCGAAGACCCGGTCAGCGGGCTTCATGCGCTCCAGATCAATGGCGGTCACCTGCAGGCCGGCGCCCATCAAAAAATTCGCCGGGGTGGCATCGCCGTGCACCAGCACCTGCTGGTCCTCCCACATGCGCGGCTGCTCAGTCCAGCGGTCGCGCAGATAGTAAAACGCCTGGGCCTCATCGGCGCTCAGCGTGTGCTGCTCCAGTAAGTGGCGCACCAGCCGGTTGAGATAGCGGCCATCTTCGTTGAAGTCCACGCCCAGGCCGTTGGCGGTGCGGTTGTGCAGGTGGGCCAAAAAATAGGCCAGCGCCGTGAGTTTGGCGAACAGCGGTTCGCGCCGGCCGTGGCGGGCGGCGGCGTCAAAAAATTCGCTCAGGCGCGGGTCAGTCACATATTCTTCGATCAGCACGCTGCTGAGGGCGGCATTGCGCCCCAGGGCGTGGACCACGTGATGCGGGTAGCCGCACAGCCCGAAGCGGCTCAGGTGCTGCAGGTTGTTGTATTCACGCTCCATCTGGCGCTGGGTGCTGGCGGTGCCGGGGTGATAGGGGCCAGCGAAGAATTTGCCGACGACGCGCAGCCCGCTGCCGCGCTCCTCATACAGCCGGGCCGTTTGGCGCTCGCCCAGGCGAAAGACACGGAATTCCGGATTGTCGATGTGCTGGCCAAGCTGCGGCAAGATTTCGGTTCCCAGGAAATGCCGCAGCGGATCGTTTTCAGGCAGATGCCCTAAATACTCCACCAGTCCAACCTCGATTCAATGTTTCAGACCACTGCCTTACCGGTTCGGCGGGCGGGGCTGAGCCGACAGCCCCATCCGTGGCGGAAAGTTTATCACAAACCGGACGGAACCCGCGACCCGGCCCGGCCTTTTTTGACGTAGAATCAGCGCATGGATGCCAAGTCTATTCAGATCCTCGAGCTGGCCAAAATTCTGGACCGGCTGAGCAAATTTACCGCGTTTTCGGCCAGCACCAGCCTGGCGCTGGCGCTGGCGCCCACCACCGAGCTGGCCGAGGCCGCCCGCCGGCAGCAGGAGACCAGCGAGGCGCGCCGGCTGCTGACGGTGAAGCCGGACCTGACCATCGGCGGGGCGCGCGACGTGCGCTCCCAGGCGCAGTCGGCGGCCATTGGCGGCGTGCTGGAAGCCAGCGAGGTGCTCGACATCAAGAACACCCTCATCGCCGGGCGCAACCTGCACCGCACGCTGACGCGCCTGGCCGACCAATTCGCGCGGCTGGCGGCCATGGCCGCCCGGATTGAGGAGACGCCCGGCCTGGTGGAAGCCATCAGCATGACGCTGGACGAGCGCGGCGAAGTGCTGGACTCGGCCTCCGAGCAGTTGACCACCATCCGGCGCGAGCTGCGGCTGGCGCACGACCGGCTGCTGCAGAAGCTGCAGCGCATCATCGGCGACCCCAAGAACCAGCCCTATCTGCAAGAGCCGATCATCACCCAGCGCGACGGGCGCTATGTCATCCCGCTCAAAGCCGATTTCAAGGGCCGCATTCGCGGCCTGGTGCATGATCAATCCTCCTCCGGCGCCACGCTGTTTATCGAGCCGCTGACCACGGTGGACCTGAACAACACCTGGCGCGAGCTGCAACTGCAAGAGCTGCAGGAGATCCGGCGCATCCTGGCGGCGCTGAGCGCGCTGATCGGCGCGCAGGCGGCGCGCATTGTGCATACCGTCGAAACCCTGGCCGAGCTGGACCTGGCGTTCGCCAAGGGGCGCTATGCCGATCAACTGCGGGCGCATGAGCCGGGGCTGAGGGAGATCAAGACGACGAAGGACCACGAAGCGGGACGAAAGACGAAAGAGAAACACGCTTCGCCAGAGAAAGACAGCGCCAGCGAATTTCCAATTACCAATTCCGAACACCTGCCCCCACCGCAGGTGCCGGGGTTACCACTGACCACCCGGGCCCACCCAGGGACGACACTGCGGCTGATGCAGGCGCGGCACCCGCTGCTGAACCAGGTTTCGGTGGTGCCGATTGACGTGGTGCTGGACGAGAACACGTATGCGCTGGTTATTACCGGGCCGAACACCGGCGGAAAGACGGTGAGCCTGAAGACCATTGGCCTGCTGGTGTTGATGGCGCAGTGCGGCCTGCACATCCCGGCCGCCTCGGGCTCGGAGATGTCGGTCTTTCCCAAAATCTTCGCCGATATCGGCGATGAGCAATCCATTGAGCAGTCGCTGTCCACCTTTTCGGCGCACATCACCAACACCATCCGCATTCTGCGCCAGGTGGATGCGCGCTCGCTGGTGATCCTGGACGAGCTGGGCTCGGGCACCGACCCGGCCGAGGGCTCGGCGCTGGCGCGGGCCATGCTGTCATACCTGCTGGACCTGGGCGTGACCACGTTTGTGGCCACGCACTACCCGGAGCTGAAGGGCTACGCCTATGACACGCCCGGCGTCAGCAATGCCAGCATGGAATTTGACCTGGACACGCTCTCGCCCACCTACCGGCTGATTATTGGGCTGCCTGGCCGCTCCAACGCGTTTGCCATTGCCAGCCGGCTGGGGCTAGACGACACCATCATTGACGAGGCCAAAAAGCTGGTGGGCCAGGCCGACCTGGAGGCCGACCGGCTGCTGGAAGAGATCCACCAGGCGCGGGTGCAGGTGCGGGCCGAGCACACGCGGGCCGAGAACGCCCGGCTGGACGCCGAGGAGACGGAACGCGATCTGGCGCGCCAATTGGAGGAAATCGACCAGGAGCGGCGGCGCATCCTGGACCAGGCGCGCGCCCAGGCGCAGCGCGAGATCGACGCGCTGCGTGATGAGGTGAACGAGCTGAAGCGTAAGGCCGCCCGCGCGGCCGAATGGACCGCAGCCCCAACGGGTGCCGCGGCTCCCGCGGGTGGCGCGGCCACGCCCGGCGCCGCGACGCTTGATGACGAGGCGGAATCGCCGCTGGACCTGCTGGAGGAAGTGGAGGCCGGGCTGGCGCGGACCGAGAGCGCCCATGCCGCCGCCGTGCCGGCCGTAGCGCGTGTGACCAGCACGCGTGCGGCCCCCAGGCGCGCGCTGCGCCTGGGCGACACGGTGAAACTCAAGGCCTTGAATTCGATCGGCATTGTGACGGCGCTGACCGCCAGCGAGGCCGAGGTGCAGGTGGGCCGCATGCGCATCCGGGCCAAGCTGGACGAGGTGGAGCTGCGCGGCTCACCGGAAGGCCCAGGTCCCAGCATCGAGCCGGCTCCCACGCGCATGGCGGCGCTGCACGCCTCGCCCGGCCTGGAGCTGGACATTCGCGGCCACACGGTGGAGGAAGGGCTGCTGGTTCTGGAGCGCTACCTGGATGCGGCCTATCTGGCCGGGCTGCCGTGGGTGCGCATTATCCACGGCAAGGGCACCGGCAAGCTGCGCATCGGCGTGCGCGAATTTCTGCGCGCGAACCCGGTGGTGAAAAGCCACGAGGCCGGCCAGGAGAACGAGGGCGGCGACGGGGTGACGGTGGTTAAGCTCGCGCTGTCCGATGATTGAAAGCTGCACAGCAGAGTCATCGG
>JAYTFQ010000360.1:0-3732 GCA_043734225.1 Anaerolineales bacterium
CGTTTTGGCAATTCTTACGGGGGCTTGATGTGGCGGTGAGTGCGGCTTGAGCTGGGGCACGTAAGATAAATGGACACGCAGCACATCTAATGCATGGGAGACCCGAAATGAAGAACTACCTTCTGTTGTACAGCGGCGGCGGGATGGCGGGGTCGGAGGCTGAGCAAAAGGCGATTATGGCCGAGTGGGGGATGTGGTTCGGCTCGCTGGGTGAGGCGCTGGTTGATGGCGGCAGCCCCTTCCAGGGCGCCAAGAGCGTCGCCACCAGCGGCGCGGTGAGCGATGGGCCGGTGGGCGCGATGGCCAGCGGTTACTCGGTGATCAAAGCTGAGTCGTTCGAAGCGGCCACCGCCATCGCCCAGCGCTGCCCGGTGCTGAAGAGCGGCGCGCAGATCACGGTGTACGATCCGATGCCGACGATGGGGATGTGAAAAGTAAATGAAAAATCGTACCCAGCCGGACCGTCGTTTTCGACGGTCCGGCTGGGTACGATTTTTCAAATCATTTAATTACCAGCGGCAGGCCGAGGCTGAAGCGGTAAAGCTCAAAGGCGCCGATGTCGCAGCGCAGCTCAATGCCGCCAAAGGCCGGGCGGGGCAAGCCGCGCTGGTCGGTGGCGGGGCAAGCGCTGGTGTTGGCCGCGTCGATGGCGGGGCTGCCGGGGGGCAGGGCGTTGGTGGCGGTGGGGCCGCCGTTGTTGGCCAGCGGGGCCACGATCTGGCCGCCCACGAAGAACTGGTCGCCGGTGGTGGCCGCCGCGGCGCAGGTGTTGTCGGGCTCCATGATCAGGTTGTAGCCCAGGCTGGTGATGCTGCCGGCGCAGTCATGGACGCTGTCGATATTGTTGCCGGCGATGTTGTGCGCCAGCAGGCTATTGGTCAGCGAGATCACGGCGCCGTCACTGGCCAGGCCGGCGCCGCTTTGGTCGCTGTCGACATCGTTAAAGGCCACGGTGTCATTGACCATGCGCAGCGGCACGCCCTGCACGAACAGGCCGCCGCCGTTGCCGCCGGTGTTGCCCAGCAGCCCCAGACCGGTGGCGTTGCCGCTGAGGGTGCTGTTGCTGATGACGCTGGCGCCTCGCGGGAAGTCGCCTTCGGTCAAATACAGGCCGGCGCCGCTGCCACTGCTGCCATTTGGGCCGGCGCCCTGGCCGGTCTGGTTGCCGGTCAGGCTGCTGTTGAGAATGGTTATCAGCGGATGGTTGCTGCCCAGGCCGCCGCCGTTGCCGGCGCTGCCGCCCGCGCCGCCGCTCCCGCCGTCGCCGGTGGTGTTGTCGCGGATGGTGCTGCTGCGCAGGAGCACGCTGCCCGCCGCGCTGTACACACCGCCGCCGCTGCCGCCCTGTCCGCCGCCGCTGGTCCCATTGCCGCCGTGGCCGGTGGTGTTGTCGCGGACGGTGCTATGGTCGAGGATCAGCGCGCCATTGGCATTGAAGATGCCGCCGCCGTAGCCGGCGGGCGCGCCCTGGCCGCTGGCGTTATCCGGCGGGCTGGCGGTGGCGTTGTTGAACACCAGGCTGTTGACCAGGGTAAGCACGCCTTGATTATTGGCTATGCCGCCGCCATTGGCGCCGCCGGACGCGTCGGCGCCGCTCTGGTTGCCGGTGACGATGACGTTGTTCAGAGTAAGCCGCCCGAATTGATTGTGAATGCCGCCGCCCGTGTCGGCGTCGGCGCTGCCAGCCGGGCCCTGCCCGTTGCGGAGGGTCAGGTTGGCGAGCGTGACGGTGATGGACGTGGTGATGCGGATGACTTCGCCGGCGGCGCTGCCGTCCAGGATGGTGGTGGCCGGGTCCGCGCCGATGAGGCTGATGCTCTTGGTAATGGCCAGCCGCTCCAGGTAGGGGGCGCCGCCGGCCACGCGGATGGTGTCGCCGTCGCCGGCAGCCGCCAGCGCGTCGGCGATGAGGCCGTAGCAGCCGCCGGTGCCGCCCGGGTTGACGCACAGGCTGGCGGCGCGGGCCGGCCGCGCCGGCCGGCTGACGGCCGCCAGCAAGAGGATCATTGCCAAAGCACCATGGCGGACAAGAGCAGCCAACCGCACTGTCATCGCTTACCGCTCCAATAGCGGGAGTGTCAAGCTAAAAGGATAGCGCTCGAAGGCGCCGATGTCGCAGCGGAGCTGAACGCCGCCGAAGACCGGGCGAGCGAAGCCGCGCTGGTCGGTGCTGGGGCAGGTGCTGTTGTCGGAGGCGTCGATGGCGGGGCTGCCGGCTTTCAGGGCGTTGGTGAGGGTGGGGCCGCCATTGTTGGCCAGGGGGGCCACGATCTGGCCGCCCACGAAGAACAGGTCGCCATTGGTGGCCGCCGCGGCGCAGGTGTCATCGGGCTCCATGATCAGGTTGTAGCCCAGCGAGACCAGCGCGCCCGAGCAGTCGTGCACGGCATCTGGTCCAGACTGCTGGTGGTTGTTCACCACCAGGCTGTTTTCCATTATGACCGTGCTGGTGATATTGGCGATGCCGCCGCCTACCTTATCATCGTCAATGATGTTCCAGGCCAGGGTGGAGTTGGTGATGGTGATGGTGTTTTGGTTGTTGGCGAAAAGGCCACCGCCGTCGCCCCCGAAGCCGTTGGCCAGGCCGCGGCCGGTGGCATTGCCGCTGAGGGTGGAGCTGTTGATGATGATGGCGCGTGGCGCCGGGGCGTACGGGCCGCGCACATACAGGCCGGCGCCGCTGCCGCTGGCGCCGTTGGTGGCGCCGCCGGCCCCGCCGGCCCCAGTGACATTATTGCCGATGGTGCTGCGGGTCACGGTCAACGCGCTGGCTTGATTAAAAATGCCGCCGCCCAGGCCGCCATCGCCACCGGTGACGCCGCTGCTGCCGCCATCCCCGCTGGCATTGTCCAGGATGGCGCTATTGTTGAGCGTGACCGAGCCCTCCACGGTAATCAGGCCGCCGCCATAGCCGCCGCTGCCGCCCCGGGTGTCGCCGTGGCTGCCGCGCCCGGTGGCGTTGTGGCTGATGAGGCTGAAGTTCAAAGTCAGGCGGCTGAGATCATTGTAGATGCCGCCGCCGTCTCCACCCGGTCCGCCCTGGCTGCCGCCAATGCTGTTGTCGCTGGGCGTGCCGGTGGTGTTGCTCGTCACCAGGGTGTGGTTGAGCGTCAGGGCGCCATGCCCAACGTAGATGCCGCCGCCGCCCTCGCCACAGCAACCGCCGCCGCCGCCGCTGTGGTTGCCGGTGACGACGCTGTTGTTGAGGGTCAGCGTGGCGTGGTCAGCGTGAATGCCGCCGCCCCAGTGGTCAACCTGGCTGCCCCCGGCCGATTGCCCATTGCGGATGGTGAGGTTGGTGAGCGTGACGGTGACGGTGGCGGTGATGCGGATCACCTGCCCCAGGCCGCCACCGTCGATGATGGTGGTGGCGGCGCTGTCGCCAATCAGGTTGAGGCTCTTATTGATCGTCAGGCGTTCGAGATACGGGCCGCCGCCGCCAGCGATGAGAATGGTATCGCCATTGCTGGCGGCGGCGATGGCGGCGGTGATGCTGCCCAGGCAGCCGCCCACACCGCCCTGGCTTACGCACAGCGTGTTCGCGGCGGCGGCAGGCGCCGGCCAGCCGGAAGTGGCCAGCAGCATCCCCAACACGAGCGCGAACCGGCGTAATAACAGGGTCATCGGTTTACCGTGCTTTCTCTATTGGATAGCTTCTGCTCGAGGTGGCCAAGCGATTTCACGGTGAGCAAGGAAATCAGGAATGTGCGGGCCGAACGGGATGGCGCGGCC
>JAYTFQ010000361.1:0-10990 GCA_043734225.1 Anaerolineales bacterium
TACGGCGTCAGCGTTAAGGTTTGAGTCAAAACGGGTGTTCGCGTGGCGGTTGCGGTTGCCGTGACGACCGCGGTCGCCGTGACGCTGGATGGCGTGGCCGTGTCGGCATACTCCGTCAGCGAGCCGATGAAACGCTCGGCCAGCACGTCGAAAAAGTAAGTCGTCCCACTGGCCGAGACAAGCGTCAGGCGTTGATCGTCGGCCGCATGAATGCGCAGCGCGCCCTGGCTGAGCGGCACTACAAAATGCTGCTGGTCGACGCGCCCTGATTTTACGGTTACCAACACCAGCGCGCCGGTCTGCGGCGCTGAACGCAAGGCCCCCGCGTACACGCTGGCCCATTCGCCCCCCACCAACCCCACCCACACATTCTGCGTCACGAAGTCTGTCGTGCTGTTCGGCGCCGGCACGGTCTCGGCCGCGCTGACGCCCAAGGCCACGGCTCCGGGTGTCACCTGCATCACGGCCGCCAGAGTCACCGCCATGATGTGCTCGTTGGCGCCAGTCGTGGCCTGCCGCGCCTGTGTCGCGGTCAATTCGGCGCCCGACAGCACGGGCGGCGGCGTAAACGTGGGCAGGGTTTGGATAACATTTCCCAGGCTGAAGGACACGGCCACCGCCAGCACCACCAGCAGCACGGCGACGACGGCGACCGCCAGGGCAATCACGTCCACGCGCTCGCGGCCACGCCTGGTTGACGACTTCATTTCCTGGCGTGCTGCGGATCAGGAACGCTGATTGATTGGCAGGGTGAAGGCAAAGGTGCTGCCGTGGCCTGGCTGCGAATCGACCCGAATTTTGCCGCCGTGCGTTTCCACAGCCATCCGGCAAAACGCCAGGCCCAGCCCAGTGCCTTTTCGCAGCGGCGCGCCGTCGGGCTGAGTCACCTGCGCGAACTTGGTGAAGATTTTTGAGAGGAACTCGGGCGGGATGCCCTGGCCGTCGTCGCGCACCCGGACGATGATTTCGCTGCCTTTGTTTTCAGCCTCCACGGCAATCATCCCGCCTGGATCCGTGTATTTAAAGGCATTGCTCAGCAGGTTGTCCACCACCCGGCTGATCAGGCTGCCGTCGGCCATCACCGTCGGCAGATCGGCTAGGGCATTCAGGCTGAGCGTTTTGCCTTCCTTCTCAGCCTGCGAGCGGTAGCTGTCGACCTTGTCACCCAGCAGGGTGGGCAGGTAAATGGGCGCCGCCACCAGCCGCAGCTCCCCCGCTTCAAATTTGCTGACATTCAGCAGGTCGTCGATCATGCCGGTCATGCGCTGGCCGGCCAGTCGCGCGCCCGCCAAAAAGCGCGGCGGGGCGTCTGGGAAGGCCGGGTTGTTCATCGTCTTGCCGATCAGGTCCAGGTTGGCGGTCAGTGCCGTTAGCGGGTTGCGCAGATCGTGCACGATCATATTCGTCAGATCGTCGCGCAAACCTTCGGCCTGGCGCAGGTTGGAGTAGGCCAGCTCCAGTTCGCGCGTGCGCGTGCGTATGAGTTGGTCGGCGCGGTTGACGATCAGCAGCAGCACCAGGAACAGCCCGCCCAGGCTGAAGGCCGCCAGCAGCAGACCGCTGACGCGCGAGATGATGACGGTGGCCGTCAGCTCAGGCAGCTCGCGGATGGTCAGCAGCACCCCAATGGGCGTGGCGGCCTGGCTGTTGCCGGCCGGCCAGAATGGCACATAGGTTTCCAGCACATGCACCGGCGCGCTGGGGGTGTAGCCTTCCACCGGCGCGCCCGGCTCGTGCAAGATGTAGGTCGTCTGGCCGTTCATGGCCCTATGAAACTGGGCCAGGTCGGGCGGGTTGAGCGCTCCGGTGGCGGAGACCATGTTCGGCTCGTTGTAGTCCACCATGCCGCTCGAGTCAAACAGGACGACGGCTTTAATGCTTTGCAGGCTGCCTTCCAGGGCGGTGGCCCGATCCGCCAGCGCCTGGCTGGGGCTCAGATCGTGCAGCGCCTGGTCGGTGGTCACGTTGGGCAGGCTGCTGGCCAGCAAGTAGGACAGATGCCCGCTCAGGGTGCCGGTGTCTCGCTCCAGCGCCTGGCTCAAGTTATCAAAGACCAGGTTGGTGTAGATTTGGGCGGCCACCAGCGCCAGCGCGGCCGTGACGATCAGGCTGGTGGCGGCGTAGTAGCGTGTCAGCCGGAAGGTGCGCACCTGCTCGTACGCCCGCCACAGGGCGTAGGTGGCAATGAGAAAACCCAGCAGCAGCAGCACATGGTACAGCCACCAACCCGCCTGCCATGTTGCGAAGCGGAACATGCTGATGGTTGCCACGGTGTACCAGCCGGCCTCGAAGGCCATCAGGCCGTCGATAAAATTGTGCAATTGCTTCCAGTTGGTGTAAAGCTTGACGGCAGCCACCAACCAGATGACCAGCGTCGTTACAAAGGCCAGGTCCTTCAGGGTGGGGGAAATACTCAGCGCGAGGAGATTATTGAACTGCTGTGGAAAGCTAAAGATCAGGACGACGTAGATCAGATAAATTGCGGCAATGATGCCGACAACGATCCGCAGAAAGCGCGGGTTAGGTTGGTTAGGAGCGAAGGCGGCGACGAGAAATATGCTGCCGCCGCCAAACAGTGTCAGCCAGGCGCTCCAGGTGATAGCGGGGTGAAAGCTGGCGATCAGCGCGCCGGGCGTGGTGGCCCCGTGCAGCAGGAACACCGCGCCCATCCAGGCGAAGGCCACCGCCAGCAGCAAGTGGCGCGGCAGCGCCGTCTGACCCACCGAGATGGTGACAAACAGCGAGACCACCGTGGCGGCCAGGGTGGTAAAGGTGACGATGTAGAAATGAGGCAGGGGGGCGGCCCATTGGGGATCAGCCGCTGGGAATAACGCCCATAGGCCCAGGCCGACGGCTGGTGCCACTAACGCCAGATACACCCCAATACGTTTCAAGGTTGGAGAGACGCCTTCCCCGAACCCAACGACCGGCCCCGCCAGTCGCTCTAACAATCCATGCTGGTCGGTTTGAACCCAGCTTAAGTGAAAACAGACGAAGCCTATCGTCTGTTTAGGGGTCTGCTCCTCGACCAGGACTCGAACCTGGAACCAATCGGTTAACAGCCGATTGCTCTGCCGATTGAGCTATCGAGGAAGGTGCCCGGATTATAATGGGCCGACCAAGGGGTGTCAAGGAAAGTCGGTTTGCGGTAATCTTGGGAAGGGTAGATAATCGCGGCCAACGCTCATGTCAAACCTAACGCTTGCTGAAAATCCTCTGCCTTCGAAGACCGTTTTGTCGCGCCTGGCGCCGTTTGGCGTTGCTGGCGCGGCCGCGATCACCCTGGCTATCTGGCTGATCAATACGCCGCCGGGCCTGTTGGGCAAGGCGGATGCCATTGCATTTGCCATTTGCCATCGCCTGGTCTCGCACTCCATTATGCTGGGCGAGCAGGCCATGCCGCTGTGTGCGCGCTGCACCGGCATTTATCTTGGGGCGTTGGTCGGCCTTCTGACCATGTCCGGCCTGGGGCGCGGCAAGGCCGGCGGTCTGCCGCGCCGGTCGCTGCTGGTGGTGCTGTTCGGGTTCATCGGCATTATGGGCATCGATGGCCTCAATTCCTATACCACCCTGCTGCCGGGCGTGCCGCACGTCTACGAACCGCAAAACTGGCTGCGGCTGGTCACCGGCACGCTCAACGGGCTGGCCCTGGCCGCGCTCATCTTTCCAGTGTTGAACCAGACCCTGTGGCGTGATTGGCAAGACCGGCCGGCCCTGGGGCGCTTCCGCGAGCTGGGGCTGATGCTGCTGATCTCGGCCGTGGTGGTGGCGCTGGTCTTGACCAACAATATCAACATTCTGGTGCCGCTGGCGCTGCTCAGCGTCGTGGGCGTGCTGGCCCTGCTGGTGTCGCTGAATACCACTATCCTGCTGCTGGCCATCCACCGCGAAAACCGGGCCGCGAACTGGGTGGGGGCCTTGACGCCGCTGCTGGCCGGTTTCACCCTGACCATGATCGAGATCGGAATGATCGACTTTGTGCGCTTTTCCATTTTCCATACCTGGAGCGGTTTTGGGGTGTTGAGCTAAGCGAGGAGCACGGGCGCAATGGATATTCTCAGCAACGTCCTGGCCGCATTTGGCCTGTCGAGCAGCGCCGGCCTGAATGCTTACTTGCCGCTGCTGGTGGTGGCCCTGGCGGCGCGCTTTACCAACCTGGTCCAGCTGCGCGCACCCTGGGACGCCCTGGAAAGCCCTTGGGTGATTGGTGCGCTGGTCGTCCTGCTCGGCGTCGAATTCTTCGCCGATAAGGTGCCAGCGGTCAACCACCTTAACGACGCCATCCAGACCTTCGTCCGGCCCACGGCCGGCGCCATCCTGTTTGCCTCCACCACGCAGGTTGTGACCAATATGAACCCGGTCGTGGCCGTCATCCTGGGGCTGCTGGTGGCCGGCAGCGTGCATGTGGCCAAGAGCGCCGTGTTTCGCCCGGCCGTCACCGCCACCACCGGCGGCGTGGCCAACCCGATTGTCAGCGTCATGGAAGACCTGACGGCGCTGGTCGTCTCGGTGACGGCGGTGGTGCTGCCGGCGCTGTTGGCGGCGATCATCATTCTGTTGACGTCCCTGGCCATCTGGCTGCTGTGGCGCCGCGCCGCGCGCGTGCCCGCCCACTGACCCGCACAGGAGTCTCGCCGGCATGTCGAACTTTCCCTCGCCCCAATACCCGCCGCCCTACCAGCCGATGCCGCAGCAGAACAGCACGACGGCGATCATCAGCCTGGTGGCGGGCATTCTGGGCCTGACCATGTTCCCCTTAATCGGCAGTCTCGTTGCCGTCGTCCTGGGGCACATGGCTAAAGGGGAGATCGCCCGCAGCGGCGGCACCTTGGGCGGGGGCGGCGCGGCCACGTTTGGCCTGGTGCTGGGCTATATCGGTCTGGGGCTGGGCTTGCTGGGGCTGTGTGTTGGAGGCGCGTTTCTAGCCTTCGGCCTGTGCGGGCCGCTCTTGTTGTTGCTGAGCGCGCCCAACACCAATAGCATGTTGCTGCCGTTTATGCTGGCAGCCTGAACGCCGCGGGCAATACGCCCGACGGGCTGCGGCAGCCGACGCCGCAACCGTATTCCGTGGGCCGGCGCAAGCGCGCAGGCATCCAACTTTACCTATCACGAGGAGATAGCATGAACACTCAAACTGGCGGTAATCGCAACACGATTATCATCATTGTCGTCGTCGTCGTTCTGCTGTGCTGCTGCTGCCTGGCTGCCGCGGCCGGCTACTACCTGTACACCAATGGCGACACGCTGTTCGGCGCCACCGCGCCCACCACGCGCGCGCTGCTTCAGCTCTTGGCCTGAGTTCCTCGCGCTGAAACTTGTCGTGCAGGGGCGGCCGCAGGTCCCCGCCCCTGCACTTCAAATGGCGCTTGCCCTGCGGCAGCCAGGGCGCGCAGCTCGGCCAGCGCCGCCCTGGCCTGTCCGGTTTCAACCTCGTCCAGCGACAGGGCGCTAAACTCGTCCTCGTCCAGGATAAATTCGCTTCCGCCCGGCTGGCGAAAATAATCGAGCGCCAGATCGACCGCGCGCACGCGCAGGCTCCCATCCGCTTCGGCGCTGATTTCGGCCGGACGGGTGATGTTGCAGTACCACCCCTTGAATACGCCATCACCGGCGTTATAAATGGCGAAGACGTTGTACCAGCGGTCGGTGTAGTAGTGCTCCACAAACCGGTCGCCCGGCCCCATGCGCACATAGCCCAGGTCGCGCGCGCTGTGCGTGAAAATGGCTTCCAGCACCACTTCGCGCTCGTCCCGCCGCAGCACCCGGCCGGTCCAGGTCACGGTTACTTCGCCGGCCAGGTTGAGCTTATCCACTGTTATGTTTTCAGGCATGCGCGCCTCCGGCCGCCGTGGGCACGTCCTGGCTGGCGGGCATGCTGTGGATGGCGCTCGACGGCAGGTACAGGCTCAGCGCCTGCCCCGCCGCCGGCAGCGGCTGGTTGGCCGGGAAGCTGAAATGCAGCCGGCTCTCGCCAACCGCTACTGCCACCCAATTCTGGTTACCCCGAAACGACTTCTCCATCAGCGTCCCTTCCAGTCTAAAATCGCTGCCGCCGGTCGGTTCCAGTCGCGCCCCATCCGGCCGCAGTACCACCTCCACCGGCGTACCCTCCGGCAGTGAATCCTGGCCCAGCGGCACCCGGCCCAATGCCGTCAACACAGCGCTGCTGCCGGCCCCGTGCTGCACCACGCCGGGCAGGATGTTTTTCAGTCCCAGGAACTCGGCCACAAAGCGGCTGGCCGGCGCGGCATACACTTCGGCTGGCGCGCCCGCCTGGGCCGCCCGCCCGGCACGCAGCACCAGCAGCCGGTCGGCCAGGGCAAAGGCCTCGTCTTGATCGTGGGTGACATAGATCGCGGTCTGGCGCAGCCGCCGCAAAATGGATCCCAATTCGTCCAGCAGCCGCTCGCGCAGCGCGCGATCCAGCGCGCCCAGCGGCTCATCCAGCATCAGCAGCCGCGGCCGCGGCGCCAGGGCGCGCGCCAGCGCCACGCGCTGCTGCTCGCCGCCCGAGAGCGTGTTCACGTCGCGCCGCTCAAAGCCCATCAGCCCGACCAACCCCAGCGCCCAGGCGGTCCCGCTCTCAATCTCGGCCCGTGTTCGGCCCTGCATCTTCAACCCAAAGCCCACGTTGGCAGTCACATCCTTGTGCGGGAATAGGGCATAGTCTTGAAACATCAGTCCAAAACCGCGCTGATGGGTGGGCACGCCCAGCAGCGATTGGCCGTCCCAGCAGATGTCGCCCGCGTCTGGCGCCTCCAGCCCGGCAATCAGGCTAAGCAGCGTGCTCTTGCCGCTGCCGCTGGGGCCTAGCAGCGCCAGCACCTCGCCCTCGGCCACGCGGAACGACACGCCGTCCACTGCCGCGTGGCCGTCAAACGACTTGCGCAGTGTGGCAATTTCCAACTCAGGCATTAGTGCTCCATGTCCAGGATCGAGAAATCTGCCTTGGAGCCATTCCTGTCACAAAACGGTACCCTGGCACGAATCGCCTTGCGAGAAACATCCAACCATTTCTTTTCGTGAGAATTCGTGTCAATTCGTGGCAAAAGATTTCTCTTGTGAGGGCTCAAAACTCGCCAACGTCCGCCACGCGCAGCCGCTCAATGCTCAGGATGCCGGCCGTGCACACCAGCATCAAGATCGTGCTCAGGGCGAGCGCCTGCCCATAATTCAGCGCGCCCGGCAGCGATAGGAAGCGATAGATGGCCAGCGGCACCGTCGGCTGGTCGGGCCGCGCGATGACCGCGGTTGCGCCGAACTCCCCTAGCGAGATGGTGAAGGCAAACGTGGCCGACACCAGCACCGCCCGCCCTACCAGCGGCAAATCCACCTCGCGCCACACCCGCGCCGGCGATGCGCCCAGCACCGCCGCCGCTTGCCGCAGCCGCGGCCGGATACTGCGCAGTGCCGGGGTCAGGCTGCGCACCACAAATGGCAGCGCCACCAGCGTGTGCGCCAGCGGCAACAGCGCCGGCGAAGCGCGCAGATCCAGCGGCGGCCGGTTGAGCGCCACAATGAACCCCAGCCCCAGCGTCACGGCCGAGGTGCCCAGCGGCAGCATCAGCAGCGCGTCCAGCCCCCCGGCCAGGGCGCCGGCTCCCCGGCCGGCCAGCGCCCAGGCGGTGGGCAGCCCCAGACCCAGCGCCAGCAGCACCGTGGCCGCGGCGATGATCAGCGAGTTGCCCACGGCCGCCGCTGGCGGCACGTAAAAGATGCTGTTGCTGGGGTTGGTGGACAGCGCCTGATAAAACGCCAGGGTGAAGCCGCCCTTTGTTGGCCCGCCCGGGCCCCCCTCGTCGCCCAGCCGCGCCACCGAGCGCAGCGCCAGGGCCAGCATGGGCGTCACCAGCAGCAGCCCCAACACGGCCACCAGCAGGCCGGCTGCCAGCCGCTCGCGCCAGCGCCGCAGCGGGCGGCGTGTTTCTCGCGCGGCGTGCAGCGCTTGCGGCAGCGTCACCCGCCGGCTCAGCCGGCTGTACACAATTGTCAGGCCCAGGGTGCAGCCCAATTGGATCAGCGCCAGCACCGCGGCCGCCGGCAGGTTGAACGCGAAGACCGTTTGCCGGTAAATTTCCGTTTCAAGTGTTGCGAAGGTTGGGCCGCCCAGCACCAGGATCACGCCAAAGCTGGTGAAGTCGAAGATGAAGACCAGCAGCGCCGCGGCGGCGATGGCGGGCGCCAGCAGGGGCAGGGTGATGTGCCAGGTGGTGCGCGCCGGCGAGGCGCCCAGCACTCGGGCCGCGGCCGGCAGGCGCGGGTCCAGGTGCGACCAGAAGTCGCCCACTAGCCGCAGCACGATGGTGGTGTTGTAAAACACGTGCGCGGCCAGGATAGCCCCCAGCGTATTGACCACGTTGATCGGCGGCTTGGGCAAATCCAAAACCGACATCAGGCCCAGGTTCACCCAGCCGCGCGGCCCCAGCAAGGCATTAAAGCCGGCGGCCACCACCAGCGTGGGCAGCACGAACGGCACGGCCGTCAGCGCCCGTAGCAGGCCTTGCCCGCGGAAGCGATAGCGCGCCAGCAAATAGGCGCCGGGCAGGCCCACGGCCAGGGTAATGATTGTGGACAGTGTGGCCTGATAGAACGTGAAGCCGATGACCTTCAGGTTGCCCGGTGTGCCGAGCACTGCCGCGATGGCCCCGCCGGCCCCGCCGGTGGCGCGGGCAAAACTGGCCGTCAGGATGGCGGCCATGGGATAAAAGTAGAAGACGGCCAGGAAGATGGCCGCCGGCAGCGCCAGCATGAACGGCGCGGCGGCTCGCTGCGCGCGCGTCAGGGGGGAGGGTCGCGCCGCCGCGCGGCCCTCCCCTCTTCCTTGTTGGTCTATCTCAGGACGGCCTGCGTCCACGCTTCGATCCACCGGTCGCGGTTGGCGGCGATGTCGGCCGGGCTGACCACGGCCGGGTGCGCCGGGATGGCCAGGTACTTCTGAAAGGTCTCGTTCAGCGGCGACTTGGCGTTAACCGGGAACACATACATATTCAGCGGCATATCCGCCTGGAAGATGGGCGACAGCATGAAGTCGACCCATTTCTGCGCCAGCTCCAGATTTTGCGTGCCCTTCAAAATGCCCACGAACTCAATCTGGCGGAAGCACGACCCATCCGCCACCACCGCCGCCGTGGGCGCGTCGCTCAGCGGGGTGGCGGCGCCAATCACCTCAAACGGGGGGCTGGAGCCGTACGAGACCACGATCGGCCGCGGCCCGTGCCCGGAAGAGCCGCTGAAATCGGTGTCATAGGCCGTGTCCCAGCTATCCACCACCAGCGCCCCGTTGGCGCGCAGGCTGCGCCAATAGTCCAGGTAACCCGGGTCGCCGAAGTGGCCCACCGTCGCCAGCAGGAAGGCCAGCCCCGTCGAGGAGGTGCCCGGGTTTTCCAGTACCAGCAAGTCCTTGTATTCCGGTTTGGCCAGGTCTTCCAGGTTGGCCGGCGGGGCCACGGCGTGCTGGCTGAAGTAGGCCTTGTCGTAGTTCAGGCACACATCGCCGTAATCCACCGGCAGCGCGCTGTTGCTGGCGTCAAGCTTGAACGCATCCGGAATTTGGGCCAGGATCGGCGAGGCATATGGCTCGTAAATGCCCTCGCTCAGCGCGCGGCTGAGGAAGGTGTTGTCCACGCCGTAGAACACATCGGCCAGCGGCTGGCCCTTGGCCAGGATGGCCTTGCCCAGCGCGGCGCCGGCGTCGCCCGACTTGATGAATTGCAGCTTGACGTTGTTGGCGCTCTCGAAGGTCGCTTTGACGTTGTCGCTGATGGCAAACGAATCGTGTGTCATGATGGTCAGCGTCCGCGGTCCGCTGGACGCGGCTGGCCCACAGGCCGCGGCCAGCAGGCCGGCCAGCAGCCATAGCAAGAGTTTCTTCATAACGACCTTTCCTCGGCAGGGTGATGATCCAATACACTGAGTCATTGAAAACTTGTGTCCAGTGCGGGGTCGATGAAATCGACCCCGCACTGGACACAAGTTTTCAAAACGCTTCATTGATCTTCGCTGGCTGGCCTGAGCGGTTACCATCGGGCGCAGCCACTTCGCTCGTGTCAATGACGATGCAGGCCAGCAAACCTTCTTCCACCTGCACTCTGGCGGTAGCCCCCAGCAGCACGTTGCTCACGCCCAGGGTGCTGCCAAAGGCCAGCCGGCCGTTGGTCAGCGGGTATTCCAGTCCCGCCGTGGTTACGCCGCGCGCGTCGCCCGTCAGTGCCATGAGCGAGACCGTGTCGCCGGGTTGGCCTTCAATGACCGCCTGGCTCTGAATGAGATAAATCTGCTGGGTGCCATCCACCAGACGCAAGCGGATGGTCCGAAAGTCGGGGTGGGCCAGCAGCAGCAGATTGGCCAGGGTGTGGTCCCAGCGGGCGCCCAGCGCGCCAAAGATCAGAATATCCGCCGCGCCCTCGGCCATGGCCAGCCGCACCGCCAGCTCCAGGTCGGTTTGGTCCTTGCGCGGCGAGAATCGCGCCACCCGCACGCCGCTGGCCTCCATCTGGCGCGCCTCGTCCGGCCCAATCGAATCAAGATCGCCGATGAGCACGTGCGGGCGAAGGCCCAGTGCCTGCAGGTGGTGCAGCCCCCCGTCGGCGGCAATTAATAAATCCGCCGGCCGGATGGCGGCGCGGGCGGCCGGCGGGTCGGCCAGCAGCCCATTGGCAAAGATGATGGCGCGTTTGTCGCTGGGTGAAACAAAAACACCCTGGGGGCGGGTGTCTGTCATGCTGCTCTCCCTCCGCCGGCATTACCCGTCAGGTTCAATCGGTCGGCCTTGTAGCCGGCACAGCCAGCAAAGGCCCTCTCAGCCCGGTTTCACCGAGCTCCCGCTAAACTAGATTGATGCCGTGATTGTAATGAACCCTTGCGCTTCTGTCAATCACTTTTGATTGGCGGGCCAGGGCTTTCTTAAAGTCCGAGAATTAGGGTCAGCGCCTTGGCGGGATCAGCATCCAAGAGCCGACGGGCATGGGCATGATTGTGAAAGCCGTGGTGG
>JAYTFQ010000362.1:0-12128 GCA_043734225.1 Anaerolineales bacterium
ATTTATCGCGTCCCAACATCGAATTCGCGGGCCTTTTGTCATTTGGGCGCAAAAAATCTGCGGGAAATTGAATAAATTCACAAACTCTCAGGGCGACAGTCAGGCTTTTGGGTTGACGGAGTACTGGGGCGGCAGCCTGCCGAGTAGATAGCGTCCGCGTGCCAGGCGGCAAATGCATTTACAATGTGCGCATGCCCACCGTTGAGCTGCACTCCCACACCTATGTGTCTGACGATTGCCTGATGCGCCCGGCCGATATCGCGCGCACCTGCGCCGCGCGCGGCATCGACCGGCTGGCGGTCACCGACCACAACAGCATCGCCGGCGCGCTGGAGATGCAGGCGTTGGCCCCAGCGCTGGTCATTGTCGGCGAGGAGGTCATGACCACCCAGGGCGAGCTGCTGGCCTATTTCCTGCGCGAGTCCGTGCCGGCCGGCCTGTCGCCGCTGGAAACCATTGGCCGCCTGCGGGAACAGGGCGCCGCCATTAGCGTCTCGCACCCGTTCGACCGGCTGCGCCACGGCGCCTGGCAGGCGGCCGACCTGACAGCCATCATCGATCTGGTGGATGCGATTGAGGTGTTCAACTCACGCTGCATCTACCCGGAAGATAATGCCCGCGCGCTTGCCTTTGCCCGCGAGCATGCTACACTCGGCACGGTCGGCTCGGATGCGCACTCGCATCGCGAGCTGGGCCGGGCGGTGCTGAAGATGGCGCGGGCCGGCTCACCCGCCGAGCTGATCGCCGGGTTCGCCAGCGGCGAGCGCGTCACCCGCCTGTCGTCGCCCGCCATTCACTTCACCTCGCGCTGGGCCAAACTTCGCAAGCGGCTGGCGCGCCGCGCCGGCCAGCCAGGGAGCCAGACCAAACCATGAGCGTCCCCGCCGGTATCATCATTTCCATCATATTCGGCATCACGCCGATGGCCATCCTGGCCTTCATCCTCACCTGGTTCGACCGCTACGAAAAAGAGCCGGTCTGGCTGATGATCGGCGTGTTTTTGTGGGGCTTCGTGGTCGCCGCCGGCGTGGCCATCATTCTCAACACCCTGTTCGGCGTCGTCCTGTTCGTGGCCTCCGGCAGCTCGGGCCTGGCGGATCTCGGCGCGGCGGTGCTCTCCGCGCCCCTGGTCGAAGAATCGGTCAAAGGCCTGGCCGTGCTGATCGTCTTCATCTTCTTCCGCTACGAGTTCGACTCGATCCTGGACGGCGTCATCTATGGCAGCCTGGTGGGCTTCGGGTTCGCCGCGGCCGAGAACATCAACTACATCTTCAACGGTTTTCTGCAGAACGGCTCGCAGGGCCTGGTCTCGCTCATCATCGTGCGCGTCTTTCTCATCCCATTCCTGCACGCCACCCTCACCTCCATGACTGGCATCGGCCTGGCCGTCGGGCGCTTGAACAAAGGCTTCTGGCGCTATGGCGGGCCGGTGCTCGGTTTCCTGACCGCCATCGGGCTGCACTTCTTCCACAACGTGCTTTCGTCCGTGCCCGATCCGCTGGTCTGTTTGCTGGGTGATGTCGTCGATTGGATCGGCTTTGTCGGGATGTTTATCTTTATCCTGATCCTGGTCTGGCGCGAGGGCAAGGTGATGCGCGACCAGTTGGCCGAGGAAGTGGCCCTGGGCAATATGACCCAGGCCCAATATGAGATCGCCGGCTCAATCGGCGCCCAGTTCGGGGCGCGCTGGGGGGCGCTGGCCGGCGGCCACTGGCGCGACGCCACCCGCTTTTACGATCTGGCCGGCGACCTGGCCTTCCGCAAATACCAACTGGCGCGCCTGGGCGTGGAACGCGAACCGCAGGCCCCGGCCCAAATCGAAAAGCTGCGCGGCCAAATGGCCAGCCTGCGGCCGCGCTTGAGTTAGTGCCGTTGGCGCGTGTGGTAGAATTCTTTTACCGGCCCCCGTAGCTCAGTGGATAGAGCGCTACCCTCCGGAGGTAGATGCCGGCGTTCGAGTCGCCGCGGGGGCACTCCTCAATCAAATATGCAGGGACCCAATCTCTCTCGCCTCAAACCGAACGACCGGCGGGCCATCGAGGCCTTTGTAGAAGCGCTGCGGCGCGACCTCGATACCCGGCTGCTCATGCTGGCGTTGTTCGGCTCCAAAGCCCGCGGCGATGACCTGCCGGACTCGGATATCGATTTCCTGGTGGTCATTGAAGGCGACGCCCGCGACCTGGAACGGCGCCTGAGCAACCTGACCGCCGCCGTCGACCTGGAGCATGGCGTGCTGATCAACACCCTGGTCTTCAGCCGCGAGCGCTGGGTGGATTTTTCTCAACGGCGGGCCGCCTTCTGGCAAAACGCCCAGCGCGACGGCATGCTCATGCTGCGCTCGCCGCGCCTGCCCGATTCGCTCATCACCGGCCGCCTGGGTGACAGCCAGAAGCCCGATCACCGGCCCGAGATGAACGCCTATCTGGCCAGCGCCTGGCAGGCGCTGCGCACCGCCGAATCACAATTTGTGCAGGGCAGCGACTATCTGGTGGTGGCCAACCGCGCCTACTACGCCATCTTCTACGCCGCCAACGCCCTGCTGGCCACCCAGGGCTTGCAGCGCAGCAAACATCCCACCGTGCTGGCCGCCTTCCGCGATCTGTTCATCAAAACTGGCGAGATCGAAGCCTCGTACATCCGTGACTACGAAGAGACCATGAAGCGCCGGCACATGAGCGACTATGATCTAAACTCCGCCATCAGCGCCGACTATGTGCGCGTCAGCCTGGAAGCCGCCCAGCGCTTCACCTCGCGCGTCGAGCGCTACCTGATCGTGCGCGGGCACGTGGCTGGCTGAGGCCGCTGCCGCCGCCCACAACCCCAACACGGTCGCAAAGGCCAGCCGCCCGGGCGGTGCCGTCCACCAATAGTGATCGAATAAACCGGTCACGGCCATTCCCAATAGCACCAACGCCCACACCACTTCCGTCGCCGCGGCCAGGCGCCGCCGCTGCCAGGCGCGCCGGGCAGTGGCCGCGCCCAGGCCCAGCAGCGCCAAACCGCCCAACAGGCCCGTCTCGGTTGTCACCAACAACAGCACGTTGTGCACCGGCTCCAGCCGCGTCAGCGGCGGCACCAAACCCGCCAGCACCTCCACAAAGGTGCCCGCGCCGATGCCCACCAGCGGGTGCCCGGCCAACATTCGCAAACCAGCCAGGGCATACAGTTGCCGCTCCTGCACCGAGCGCGTTTCCGTGCTCACGGCCAAGTCGGAGAAATCCGCCCGGATGATCAGCCAGGGCAGCAGGGGCAAAGCCGAGAGCGCGCCCGCGACCACGAAGACTAGCAGCGCCTGCCGATAACGCGGCCAGTGCTGGCGCGCGTAGCGCCAGAACCACCCGGCCGCTCCTAGCAGCATGACGCCCAGGCCTAGCCAACTGGCGCGTGAGAAAGTCAGCACTAGCGCCAGGGCGCCCAGCGCCGCCGCCGCCAGCCAAAGGCGCCGGCCAGTGGCCATATAGCGCGCCACAACGCCGCCAAATCCCAGCAGCAAGAAACCGCCCAGTGTGTTGGGGTGCGGCAGGGTGCCATAGCCGCGCAGCCAACGTATGCCGGCCGCATTTTGCACCACGCTGGCGCCCGGCATCGGCGCGGTAAAAAGGCCCGGCCAGGGTAAATACAGGCCGCGCAGCCAGATCGTATTTTGCAAGGCCACCTCGACCAGCACCACCAGCGCCTGCGCAACCAGCCACAGCCCCAGCACCCGCCCGGCCAGCGCGGCTTCCGGGGCGTCGTTCACCAACAGCCAATACCAGGCCGCCGCCAGCACCACCTGAGCCGCCACCGCCCCGGAAAGGGCCGAGTCGCCGGAGGTGGGCGCGGAAAGCGCCGTGGCCGCGATCAGCGCCAGGCCAGCCACGCCCACTGCCCGCGGGCCGAACCGCAGCCGCTCGCGCCGCAGTGCGCGCTCAAGCAGCCAAACCGCCAGCGTAAACGCCGCGCCCAGGTCAGCGGCATACACGATGACGCTGTCATAGGTGAAGTACGCCTCAGGCGTGCTGCCCAGCCGCAGCACGCGCATCCACCACAAGCCCAGCAGCGCGATGGTCAGCACCCAGCCGGCCCGCCGCAGCCAGCCCAACCCGGCCAGCAACTGGGCGCGGCTGGGCGCGCGACGCGCACGCTCGCCAGCCAGCGCCGTCAGCGCCAGCAACAGCGCGCTCAGCGGCGCTATGCCCCACCAGTCCGCCGCCCATTGGCCGCCTGGCACCGCCGGCGGCAGCGCCGGCACCGGTGCGACGTCGGGATGCTGCCAGATCTCGATTGGCCCGGCGCTGCTGTAATACGTCCAGCCGGTCGATCGCAGCACCGGCACGTAGCCCGCGTGCGCCACGAAGGCCCACTTCACACCATAGCGCGCCGCGCTGACCAAAAACGGCCGCGCCGCCTCCACGCCCTGCGGATTCCACACGGCCCCGTCCAGCGTGCCCAACCCACTGGCGCGCAGCTCGGGCAGGCTGCGCGCGGTGTGGTAATCGCCGTCGGGCGTGCCATTCGCAGCCAGCACGGACAGCTTGGCCATCTGATCGCCAAAGCCCAGCGTGAAATAGCGATATGGCTGTTGGGCCGGCTGCTCCAAAAACTCGGCCAATGCGCCCAGGTCGATCTCGGACGGCTGGGCGCGCGATATGACCGCCAGCCAGCCCGTGCCGGTCGCGGAAAGGATCATGGCCGCCAGGAAGGCCACCGCCGCCGGCCGCCCCCAGCGGCGCCATCGCCACAACCAGGCCAGCGCCAGCGCGGCAAACGGCAGCAACAGCAGCGCCGCCCAAAAGGCAAAGCGGTCATAGGTCAGCCACACCCAGCCGGCGCCGAACAACCAGCGCGGCAGCGGTGTTGTGCCGCCCAGTCCCACGACGAATAGCGCCAGGCCCGCCAGCAGCAACGGCAGCCGCCGCCAGGCCCGGCTTTGCCAGGCGCGGCTCCGCCCCGCGCAGTTCCCCAGCGCCAGCCACACACCCAGCGGCACGGCCAGCAGCAGCGGCCCATACATCGGCCAGAAGAAGTACCACGCCGCCAGGCTGTCGGTCAGAAAATTGTGGCGCGAGGCATGGTCGATGGCGGTCTGCAGCTGCTGCCCACGGCTCCACAGCAGGAACGGCCACAGGACCGCCGCCACCACTGCCCCGGAAAGTGCGCCCCACACCACCAGCCGCAGCCCCGGCCGCACCCACCAGCTTGCTGCTGTGCCCGCAGTCCCGGCGCTACGCGCCGTGACAAGCACCCGCCCGGCCACCGCCGCGCCGGCGAACGGCACCAGCAAGAACACGCCGTGGTGCGCCGCCGCGGCCACCGCTGCCAGTGCCACCGCCTGCGCCAGATGCCGCCCACGGCCGGTGTGCGCAAAGGCCGCGCCGCGCGCCAGCGCCAGCAGCACCACGCCGGTCCCCAGGATCGTCGGCAGTTGGCCAAAGGACCAGGCTGTCAGGCTCAAGGCCGGCAGAAAAACGGTCAACAGCGCGGTGATGTTCGCCACGCCCGGCCCAACAAACGGGCGCGCAAACGCGCGGGCGGCCAGCGGCAGCAGCGCCAGCGCCGCCAGCAGCAGCAGCACAAAACCCGTCTCCTCGGCCACCCACACGAACGCCCCCGGATAGGCCTCCGGACCCGGCGCAAACAGCCGGATCGCCCAGCCCACCGGCCAGGAGATCAGCGCGATCAGTTGATGCACCAACGGCGGATAAGACGCCATCGAGAAACCCATATACCAGCGGGTTTCCCACAGGCTGAACCAGACGCGGCGATAGTGGTCGGCCAGGAAGATGTGCGTGTCCGTGTCATAAGCGCCGCGCTGCGCTTGCAGCACCACGAAGGGCAGATTGAACAGGGCCGACAGGCCGGCCAGCCGGCGGGCGGATAGACGCGGCATTGCGGTCAGGGCGCCTGCCCCGCCCAGCTCAGGCCGCGCCGCCGGAACCGGAAAACAGTTCCAGGTAGCGGGCGCAGGTCTGGTCGAGGGTCATGCCGCGCATCATATCGAGGTTGTGCTGCGCCCACTGGGCCTGCCGCGGCCGGTCGGCCAGCAAGCGCTCCAGCGCGCTTGCCAGCGCGGCCGGATCATTCGGCGGCACATAGCCAGCCAGCAAGCCTTCCTCTTCAGCCGCTGCCCGCAGATCGGGCAAATCGCTGGCCAGCACCGGCCGGCCCAGCGCGGCAGCGCGATGCAGCACGGACGACGCGCCGGTGGTGGCCGTATACGGCAGCACCACCACCCGCGCCCGGGCGAACACACCGCGCAACTGCGCCTCGCTCTGCGGGCCGAGCCAGCGCACGTGAGTGGGGCCCGCACCGTTGCGGGCGCGCAGGCTGGCTTGCAGGCCGGCCTGGTAGCCCGGAAAGCGTTTGTGATCGGCGCCGGCAATCGTCAGGCTGACGTGCGGGCGCCGGCGCTGCAATAGCGCATAAGCGTCCAACAGTGTCCCCAATCCTTTGAACGGGGCGGCGAAGCCAAAGAAAAGGATATCATCCGGTAGAGCGTCATCGGGATACGGCAAAAACTCCGGCGCGCCATACGCGCCCAGCGGGATGTGGTGAATGTTTTCCGCGCCGTAATGCTGGCGCAGGGTGCGCTCATAGCGGCGCAGAGTCACACACACGGCATCGGCTCGCAGCAGAAGAAGCGTGGCCGTGCGCAAGCCCAGGTGTGTCACCGCGCCGTTCTTGGCGCCGATGCTGCGCGGCGGCGTGGCTTCCAGAATCTGATGCAGGGTGACGACCAACGGCCGGCCGCCGCGGCGCGCCAGCAGCGGCGCCAGCAGGCCCAGAAAGTTGGCCGGGCGCGAGGCCCCAAACATGGTGAAATCAAGATTGAGCCAGATGGCATCGGCCCGCTCGGCATAGATGGCGCGCGCCAGCCGGGCAGCGGCCAGCGGCTCGTCGCGCTTCCACAGCGGCCGCGTGCGCACCGCCGGATGAGGCGTCGCGTTCACGTGCTCACTCAGCGCTGGACTCGGCGCGTCGCCGCCAGACCGTTCGGTCAGCACCGTGATCGAGTCAAAACGCGCGGTGGCCGCCAGGCCGTGCACCACATTCCAGGCGTATTCACCGATCCCATTCAGGTCAGGCGGATAGGGCGAGACGACACACAGTTTCATAAGCTACCGAATTCCAAATATCCCAATGACACGCTTTTCAGCTTAGGCCCGGCGCTGGCACGCCGGTTGAGCGGGCCGCTGCTCGCGCCCATAGCCCCAGGACAACACCAAGCCAGATGCCGCCCTGCCACAGCTCCTGGGTCGGCCAATAGAAGGCTTGAAACAAACACACCACCTGCACCGCGGCCACCCACGCGGTGGCCAGCGCCAAATCCGGGTTGGCCGCCTGCCGCGCCACCCGGCGGCTGCCCAGCCACACCAGCGCCAGACCCATGCCCAGCCAGGCCAGCGGCGCGGCCAGCCCCAGCTCGGCCCACAGCACCAGCGGCGCGCTTTCCACCAGCAAGCTTTCGCGCGGCGTGACTTGCAGCCGGTCGGCCACCGCCAGCACATATTGGCGTGTGCCCAGGCCCCACAGTGGCCAGCGCTGGATCAGCGCCCAGGCGTTCTGCAGCCCAAACAGCCGCTCGGCCAGCGCGCCATGCTCCAGCCCCGATCCGGCCCCCAGCGCACCGAGCAGGCGGCCCCAAAATAGGGCCGGTTGCAGGCTGATGGCGCCGGCCACCACCAGACCGGCAGCCAGCACCACCGGCGTCCAGTTGCGGATGGCCACCCGCGGCCCCTGTCCGCTCGGCCGGCGGCTGGCTACCGCCAGCACCACCAGGCCGGCCGCCGCCGCCAGCCAGCCGGCTCGGGAAAACGAGAGCACTAGCCCGGCCGTATTGATTGCCATCAATGCCAGCCAGAGCAGTCGCTGCTGCCTGCGGGCGCGCGCCCATAGGCTGATGGCCGCCAACAGGCTCAGAGGCAAGATGGCGCCCAGAGCGTTCGGGTGCCGCATCAAGCCATACGCCCGCAGGATGCGCGCTGGGCCTTCCAGCACACTGACGCCCCGGGCCGCCGGGTTCAAAACCAACTCACCCAGCCAGCGCAGTCCCAAATCACGCTGGACGATGAATTGGCCCAGGCCCACCAGCGACTGCGCGCCGCCGACCAGCGCCATGAAACCAGCCAAAGCCCGCCCGCTGGGGCCATCCAACCAGACAAACGCATACGCCAGCGCCAGCAGCCCCAGCCCCGCCAGCACGAAAACGATATCCGCCCAGCCAATTCTGGGGCTAAGGTGCGCCAGAGTTAGACCGCCCAAAATGAGCAGCGGCACCACCACCGGCAAAGGTCCCAGCCCTGCCACGGATGGGCCGGGCCGCGAGCGGCGCAGCAGCCAGCGGCCCAACAACCAGCACGCAGCCCCGGCCGGCGCCAGCAGGAACACCACGCCCACCTGCACGCCGCCGCGCACCGCCGAGGTAACCTGGGCCAACGCGCCCCAGGTCAGCAAGCCGGACTCGCGGTTGGCGCTGATGACCGCGGCTATGGCAAACACAATCAAGCAAACCCGCCCGGCCCAGGTCAGGCGCCAGCCCCAGCGCCGGCTCACGCTGGTGGCCGCGAAGGGCGCGGTCAACAGTCTCATGTGGGCCTCGGCCGTCAATCCGTTCAAGGCTGCGCCCTCAAGCCGAGACCCCTCAATCACCGGCACACCTCAGCATATATTTGCACAAACCGATCAACGCACGTTTGCAGTTCAAAATCCTGATGCACCTTCGCTTGAGCGCTGGCCGCCAGCGCGCGGACACCGGCCGGATCGCGCAGCATCTCGACCAATTTATCCGCCAACTCGGACTCGCCGGCCGCCGCGCAGCCCACCTCCGGCAGCACGCCGACCGCCGTGCCCAGCGGCGCCACCCCGCGAGCCGCGGCTTCCAGCACGGCCAGGCCCTGCGCCTCATGCCGTGAAGTCTGCACGATCAAGGCAGCCTGAGCATACAGCGCCGGCAGATCGGCGTGATCAACCGCGCCCAGGAAATGGACCGGCAGCCCGCGCGCCTGGCCAGCCAACTCGTCCGCCAGCGGACCTTCGCCGGCAATCACTAGTTGCAGGCCAGCCACCTGCTCGGCCGCGCGCCGAACAACGCGCAGCAGCAGCGCGTGGTCCTTGACCGGCAGCAACGAGCCAACGCTGATGAGAGTCCGGGCTGTGGCGGGCGCCCACGGGCGCGGTGCGAACAGGTCCGTGTCCACGCCCAAAGGCGCCCAGCGAATGTCCGGCGCCACGCCGGCGGCCTGTGCCTGCTCGCAGAAGTAGCGCGAGCCGGCCGTGACGGCGCTGGCCGCGCCCAGCGCCCGTTGGACCAGCCAGCGGCGGCCGGGCAGCATTCCCAGGCCATAGCCAATGTCCGGCAGGCGCGCCAACTCGCCGCCAGCCAGCGACAGCACCACCGGCACGCCCAACTGCCTTCCGGCCCAGGCCGCTACCCAGCCCGGCTCGTCCACCCAGAAGGCATGCAGCACGTCGAACGCGCCGCGCCGGTGCTCGCTGGCAATCGCCTGCACCGTGCGTGCCCACAGCCCTGCCACCCGCGGCCCCAGCCGGCGCGCGCCGCCCAGCGCGTGCACGTGCGCGCAATAAATATCATAACAGGCCGCGCGCTGCGGCCAGCGCAGGCTGAACACGTGCACTTGCGCTTGCCGCGCCAGCACGCGCACCAGGTCCAGCAGCGCGGGGATGCACCAATCGCGCTCGTGAGCAGAGAAGCCGGGCACCACCAGACCGATCTTCATGGTTGTGTTTCGCGCATACGCCAGCCCAGCACCAGATACACCGCCCCCATCACCCACTGTGCCACGGCCGCCGCCAGCGCCGCGCCCAACAAGCGCATCGCCGGCAGCCACCACCAATTGAACAACACGCTCACCGCGATGCCCAGCACCGTCACGCCCACCACCACGCGCTGGCGGTTGGCCTTGAACAGCGCGTAGACGACCGGAATATAGAAATACACCGGCAGCGCCAGCAGCGCGCCGGCCAGCAAAAAGACGGGCGGGAACTCAAGATGGTAAAGGCGGCTGAGCACCAACCCGACCAGCGGCAGGCCCACCGCCACCGCCAGCAAGCCCAGCGCAAACAGCCGCGCGGACAGCCCCAGGATCACATCGTATGACAGGCGATACAGCCCCTTAACAAACGGCGTGATCACCAGCCCGGCGGCCGACTGCACGTAAAGCACCAGGCTGCTATACACCTGGTATTGGCCCACCTGGCGCGCCGGCAGAAAAGCGCTGACCATGTACAAGTCGGCTCGCGACTGCAGCAGCCCGGCCAGACCCAAGAGAAAAAAAGACAACGACAGCCCCAGCAGCCGCGGGTTGAAGCGCCCGGCCGGCCCGGTCAGCGTCTGGCGGCGATAGCGCAGGCCGTAGAGCAGCGGCTTCACCAGGTTCGAGGCGGCGAACAACGCGATCAACCCATCGACGCTCAGGCTGGCGCGGAACACCGCCACTGGCACGGCCAGCAGCGCGATGCCGAGCACCTCCACGGCAAAGGCAAATACGAAATCACGCCGGTAAAGGACAAACACGTCATACGATTGATCCAGCACCAGGCACAATGTCAGGGCCGCCATCAGCGCCCAGCGCGCCGGCGAGTAGCCGAATCCGCCCAGCGCCGCGGCCGCCAGGACGAACACGCCCAGCCGGGTGAACAAGCTGCCCTGCCAGGCGCCCGCCGCCTGCGCCGGACTGCGGCTGAATTCGCGCAGCAAGTAGTCCTTGTTGCCCCAACCCACCACGTGTGCCGCCAGTTGGGCCACCACCAACACCTTAACGAAGTCGCCCCACAAACTGACCGACGCCAGCCGAATGACCAGAAATGAAAACAGCGGGCTGAGCAGCGGCAGCAGCAGGCTGTTGGCCGAGTTGGCGGCCACGATCAGCGCGCGTTTGCGCCACTTGGGGCTGCGCGCCAGGATGGCTACGCGCCGCACGAGGACCTGCGCCGCCATACTCATCGGACCCGAAACAGCGTGTACGTCTGAAATTGGCCCAGCACGTTCAGCCCCGGCCCATCGCGCAGCCAATGGTAATCATTCGCCGGGTTGCGGCCCTGCCACTGCCCCTCGACATTGGCCACGTCAATCAACAGCAAGGTTGGTCGGCCATCCGCCGCCAGGCCGCCCACTTGCGCAGTATCCATGGCCCATAGCTCATGCGTGTCCAGCCGGCTGTAATAGCCAAACGTGTTGGTCAGGCTGAACACCAGCAGTTGGGCATCGGCCGGCGCCAGCGCCTCGACGCCGGCCACAATCGCCAGATCGCCGCGCTTGCGATTGATAAACTGCCGCGTCAGTTGCAAGCCGGCCACGGCTTGCCAAAGCACGCCCGCGCCGACCAGAATGGGCAGCAGCCACGCTGCGCGCCAACGCGGGTTCACCCAGGCCGTTGCCTGCGCCGCGCCCAGGCCCACCAGCACCGCCAGCGGCGGCAGCGCGGCCAGGGTGAAGCGGAAATTCTGCCAGGGCGCGCCGGCATGAAACCCTAGGATCATCGCCGGCCAGAATAACAGCAGCGCGACCGGCAAGGCGCGGCGCGCGCGCAGCAGCCGCCAGACTCCCGGCAGCAACAGCACCGCCAACAGCGGCGTGAAGTAATCCGGATGACCCGGCGCCAGAGCGTAGTACAGCCCGTTGGGCAAGCGGTAACTGAGCAATCCATCGGCAGTAACAAACTGGCGGCGAAAAAAGTTCAGCGGGCTCCACGAATAAACTTCCAGATCGCCGGTGAACGCCGCCGACACCGTCCCGCGCGCCAGCAGCCCAGGCCCCAGCAACCCGGCCAGCACTGCCCCACCCGACAGCGCTGCCCCGGCCGCGCCACGCGCCAGCGCCGCCGGACGGTGGCGCGCCCGGCTGACCAGCAAATAAACCCCCAGCGCGGCGCATGGCAACGCCTCCAGCGCGTACGCCCAGCGCGTGCCAATGGCATAGGCCAGGGCAGCGGCGCTCAACGCCAGCCAGCGCGTTCGGTCGAGGCGGGCATAGCGCGCCAGCGCCCAGGCGCCCAGCGTGCCAGCCGCCAGCGACAGCGTGTCCGACATGACCACGATGCTGGACTGCCAGAGCTGCGGATGAAAGACAGTCACCAGGCCGGCCAGCACAGGCACCCAGGCCAACCTGACCCCCCCGCCCCCCCGGCTCC
>JAYTFQ010000363.1:0-4076 GCA_043734225.1 Anaerolineales bacterium
CGCCGAACGTATGCGTTCGGCGCGCACACGGTTTTGGAAACTTCATTATCATTGCCCTGGCATGATCCGCTCCGCGCCCGATCTCGTCCTTGGCCTTGATCTTGGCACGTCAAGCGTTAAGGCCGGCCTGTACGACGCCGCCGGCCGCACGCATGGGTCCGGCCAGGCGGGTTACCCCATCACACGCGGGCAGGGCGGCCTGGCCGAGCAGTTGCCCGAAGACTGGTGGCAGGCGGCCTCGGCCGCCGTGCGCCAGGCGCTGCGCGAGGGCGGTGTGGCGCCCGAGCGCGTGGCCGCCGCCGGTCTGAGCGGCCAGGTGGGCACGCATGTGCTGCTGGACCGCGCCGGCCAGCCGCTGCGGCCCGCCATTTCCTGGCAGGATACCCGCGCCCGCCTGGAAGCCGTTGAAGTGCGCGACCGCCTCGGCCGCGCGCGGCTGGCCGAGAACCTGGGCCTCGACCTGCCGCCCGGCGCGGCCTGGCCGCTGCCGCGCCTGCTGTGGCTCAGCCGCCACGCCCCGGCCGACCTGGCGCGCGCCTGGCGGCTGCTGCTGGCCAAAGACTATGTCGCTTTCCGCCTGACCGGCGAGCTGGCCACCGACGCCTCCAGTTGGCGCGGGCTGCTGCGCCTGCCCGGCGCCGAGATCGCCGTCGAGCTGCTGCGCGAGCTGGATTTGCCGCTCGATCTGCTGGCGGCGCGCTTGCCGCCCTCGGCCGTGATGGGCCATGTGTCGCCGGCGGCGGCCGAGGCCTGCGGGCTGGCGGCCGGCACGCCGGTGGTCACCGGCTGGAACGACCTGAACTGCGGGCTGCTGGGCACCGGCGTAGTGCGGCCGGGCATGGGCTTCGACATCGGCGGCACCTCCGAGCATCTGGGCCTGGCGCTGCCCGCCGGCGGCCCGCTGCCAGCGGACGGTCTGATGCTGGCGCCCTATCTGGGCGATGATTTGGCCGGCGCGTCGCGCGCCGCGCGGGTGTGCTACGGCGTCACCTCGGCCGGCGGCGGCTCGCTGGATTGGTACGCCAATGCCTTGGCGCATGCCGCCGGTACCCAGGCCGACCTGGAAGCCGCCGCTGCCAGCGCGCCGCCCGGCGCCGGCGGCCTGATCTTCCTGCCCTATCTGAACGGCGAGCGCGCGCCTATGTGGGATGCGGACGCGCGCGGCGTGTTCTTTGGCCTCAACAGCGCCCACCGCCAGGCCCACTTCGCCCGAGCCGTGTTGGAGGGCGTGGCCTTCAGCCTGCGCCAGGTGCTGGCCCTGGTGGAGGCGGCCGCCGGCGCGCGCGTGGACCGCCTGCACGCCTCGGGCGGCCCGGCCCGCCTGGCGCTGTGGAACCAGATCAAGGCCGACGTGCTGGGCCGGCCGCTGGTTATCCCGCGCGAAACCCATGCCGCCTGCCTGGGCGCCGCCATGCTGGCCGCCATTGGCAGCGGCTGGTTTTCCGGTGCGGCCCCGGCGGCCGAGGCCATGGTCCAGTTCGCCAGCGACGTGCAGCCCAATCCGGCTAATTCGGCCCGCTATGACGCGCTCTTCGCCGTGTATGCCGGCCTGTATCCGCAACTGCGCGGCGCGTATGCTCAGCTCGCCGCCATCAACCTGACCGAGGAAACCCAAACATGACTGAAGTGAAACAGGCGCCGGTGGTCATCATCGGCGCCGGCAAAATCGCGCGCGGCTACGTCGGCCACCTGGTGACCCTTTCCGGCCGGCCGATCTGTTTTGTGGAGGTGAACGAGACCGTGGTGCGGCTGATCAACGAGCGCGGCGGCTACCGGGTGCACATCCTGGGCAACGACGCGAAGTCGATGACCGTGACCAACATTCGCGCGCTGCACAGCAGCGACCTGCAAGTGGCCGAGGCGTTGGCGCAAGCCGAGTTGGTGTTTGTGTCGGTCGGCGGGCCCAACCTGCCGGCCGTGGCCGCCACGCTGGCGCCCGGCCTGGCCGCCCGCCGCGCTGCCGGCGGCAAGTTACTCAACATTATCTGCTGTGAGAACTGGCACCGCCCAGCGGAGGTCCTGCGTCAGCAAATAGCCGAGCGCCTGGCGGCGGAGGACGCCGCTTACCTGGCCGCCAGCGTCGGCATCGCCGAGGCCACCGTGCTGCGCTCGTGCATCGAGCCGACCGCCGAGCAGCGCGCCGCCGACCCGCTGGCCGTGCAGGCCCAGGATTATTGGGAGTTGCAGATCGATGCCGCCGCGCTGGCCGAGCCGCTGCCGCCCATCGGCGGCCTCAAGTCCGTGCCCAATTTCCGGGCCGCGCTGGAGCGCAAGCTGTTCACCTATAACGCCGGCAACGCCGCCATCGCCTACCTGGGCGTGTTGCGCGGGCATCACTACCTGTCCGAAGCCGCCACCGACCCCATGATCCTGGAAGTGGCCCAGGGCGTCTATCAGGAGTCCGGCGCCGCCATCTGCGCCCGGCACGGCTACACCGCCGAGGAGCAAGCGGCCTTTGCCCAGGCCTCGCTGCGCAAATATCAGGACGCCACCATCGTCGACCCGCTGGAGCGCAACGTGCGCGACCCGCTGCGCAAGCTCGGCCGCCACGACCGCCTCATCGGCCCCGCCTGCCTGGCGCTGGAATACGGCATCCGCCCCTATTACCTGGCCCTGGCCATCGGCGCCGCGCTCAAATACGCCAATCCGCAGGACCCATCTGCCCCGCGCCTGCAGCACATGCTCGCCACCGATGGCCTGGATGCCGTGCTGCGCACTGTGTGTGAGATTGAGCCGGATAGCGAGTTGGCAAAGTTGGTGAAGCAGCGGCTGCCCGAGCTGGCGGGGTTTGAACAACGCGTGTGAGTAGTTCGGAGGCAATCGCGCCTGCAAGGCGCTCCCACATTAAGCCAGCTTGCTTGTCCATTGTGGGAGCGCACCTGCCCTACACCTGCCCCACGGCACGTGCGGGTCTTTGTTGGGTTGCAGGCGCGATTGGCGGCGGCCCTATCGCCGCCATTTGCTGTAAAGTTAGCCCCACGCCCCGCCGCTCCCCTCCCTTCATCCTCCTTCCCTTCGTGTTCCTCACCTGCCTCCACCGCAGGTGCAGGTCGTGATCTTCAGGGATTCAGGTTTATCTCACTCCAACACCTGATCCAGCCCGCGCACCAGCCCCACGCGCTCGCTCACCTTGTGGATCGCCAGCAGCGTCCCCTGAATATACGGCTGGCTGCCGCTGCCGGCGTCATGCCGGATGGTCAGCCGCTCGTCCGTGGCGCCAAAGATCACCTCCACGCTGATCACGTAGCCCGGCAGCCGCAGCGAATGAATCTGGCTGCCGTTCAGCGTGGTGCCTCGGCTGTCCTTGGCCCCCACGGTGGCCGCGATCGGAATGGTGCTTTCCGGCTGGCGCACCTGCGACAGCCGATAGGCCAGCTCGCGCGCCGTGCCGCTGGGGGCGTCGATCTTGGCATCCGAGGCATAGTCGATGATCTCCCACTGCGACAGGTACCTGGCCGCCTGCGCGGCGAACTGCTCCAGCAGCACCGCCGTGATGGCGAAGTTGCCGGCGGCGATCACCCCCACCTGGCGCGCCGTCGCGGCTTGGGCAATCTCGACAAAGTCATCCTCGGTCAGGCCCGACGAGCCAACGACGACATGCACCCCATGCGCAATGGCCTCCAGCACATTCGCCTTGACCGCCTCGGCGCTGGTGAAATCCACCAGGATATCGGTCGGCGTCTGCAGGGCGTCTTTCACCGACGCACTGATGGCGATATTCAGCGTTTCATCCCCGGTGACATCTTTAAGCCGCTGGCCCTGCTGCGTGCGCGCCACCGCCCCCACCAGCTCCAGGCCAGCATCGCGGGCGATGGCGCTGCACAGCGGCCTTCCAATCCAGCCGGTGACTCCGGCGACACAGACTTTCAGTTTCATAGATTTCGTTCCTCTCCGCAGATTGGCAAATCTCAACTCACCGACCTGACATCTGTTACGTTGGTCACTGTAGGCAGTCTCAATATATCGAGCCCCGGCACCTGTCGCCCTGAGAGTTTGTGAATTTATTCAATTTCCCGCAGATTTTTTGCGCCCAAATGACAAAAGGCCCGCGAATTCGATGTTGGGACGCGATAAAT
>JAYTFQ010000364.1:0-17943 GCA_043734225.1 Anaerolineales bacterium
GTGCCGGCAGCCGGCGCCGGAAGATTGCGGCCGAGCAGCGTGCGGGCCGACCCAACCTTCAGTGATTGGATCGCCAACGCCGGGCCAAGCCCGTCGTGCAGGTCACGCCGCAGCCGACGGCGTTCCTCTTCGCGCGTGGTAACCAGTCGTTCCCGCGAACGCTGCAAGTCGGCCGTCAGCCGGACAGTGTGCGCCGCGGCCCCGGCCTGGTGGGCGATGTCGCTTAGCAGTCGTTTTTCGGCCGGCGTAAAACCCTTGCCCGGTCCGCGTGGAGTAATCAGCAACTCACCGATACATTCGGATTGGTAGGTCAGCGGCAAGTGCCAGACGGCGGGCGATGGCAGGCCATAGACGGCCGCAATTTGCGGCTCCTCGGCGCTGGCAGGTTGCAGCGCCACCGCCACGTATGGCAACTTTAGCGCCTGCGCGATGGTTTCGACCAGCGCTGGCAGCACGGCCTGGGGCGCCAGGGCTCCTTCCAACCGCTTGGCCAGGTTGGAGAGCACGGCGTAGGGGTCGTCCCGCTCCCCATATAGCAGCCGGTTCACACCGCGCTGCAGTCGTTCGCGCACAGGCTGAAAAAGCAACGCGATCAGGCCGGTGGCCAGCAGCGACAGGAAAAAACTTCCGCTGGTTTGGATGAGTTGGCTGATGGTGCCGACGGCCAGCACATAAACGCCCACGACCAACACGCTCAGAGTTCCGTAGACCAGGGTGCGATTGATCAGCAGGTCGATATCGAACAGGCGAAAACGCATGATCGCGAAAGCGATCGATGCCAAGAAAAGTGTTTGGGCGATGGCCACGACCACAAAACCGCCCCGGAACTGAGCGCTGTCCGGCCCGAACCCGAAGATCAGGGCCACGGCCGCCATGGCCGCCGGCGCGAAAACGCCAAATCCCCACATCACCCATTTTATCTGCTGCCGCTCCAGCGCTGCCCCGGACCGATAGCGCTGAACCAACGAAACCATTCCGGCCAGCGTTATCAAGGGCAACAGTACCCCCGTGATTCCGATCGTCGGCATGATCACCGGGCGATACGGCGCCAGGGCTGGAACGAACAATAAGTTGGTCGGTACCGTAAAGATGCGGATCTTGCCGGGCGTGGCCATCATTTCCAGCAGCACGCCCGCGAATTTGAGGCCGGCCGCCACCCGCACTCCCGACGCCCAGCGCGCTGGAAAGATTCGTCCGCTGGGGAAGGTCAGCATCAAATGGCCCAGCGCCGGCCCGACTAGCCCGCATGTGAAGAGCAATGCGGCGTCGGCCCCCAATAGCGCGGCCGGTGGGGCGCCGGGGTCCACGCTGAACTGCATGACGATCGCCGCCCAGGCGACCAGAATCAAGATCCGCCCGCAGGCGTTCCCGGGCAGGCGCCACAGGACCAGCCCGCCAAGCAGCAAAACCACTGGGCCAACACATACGCCCAACCAAACTCGCAAAACCAAACCCTGCCCCGCCAGCCCCGGCGCGCCGGGGTGCGCCAGCACGCTGGCGGCCAATGCCGCCCAGGCCAACACCCCGGCCACCGCCAACAGCCGAAATGCGTAATCGGCCAGGCTCACGCGCGCGGGCGAAACAGGCGCTGGCGCGGGCGGGTTGGCCTTCGCCGGTTGGGCTCGTTTCAATTGGGTCTCGGGCTGGACGGATGCCCGCGGCCGCGTGAGATTGTCGACGCCGCGCTGCACCTGCGCCCGCAGTGGCTGGCGCACAAACGCGGCGACAACGACCGTCACGGCCGCCGCCCACAGCGCGTTATAGGCCAAATTATTGCAAAACTCGAATGGTGCCGTGGGCGAGAATGGCGCTGGCGCGCCTGCCAGCCCGGCCACGTATTGCTCTTGCTGCGTGAAGACGCCTGTCAGCCGGATATCGTTGGGAATGGCGGCCAGCAGCGGCGCTGCAGCCGCCAGGGCCGTGCTGATCCAGGCGGTGCGAGCCAGCCGGAGGCGTAGCCCCTGCCATTCAAGCGGCTGAAGTTGGGTCGCGGTCATGTGCGCTCGTGTCCATCCATTATGGCGTGGAATGCCGGCCAGGGCAATCGCTGGCCCGCTAGCCGCTAGCGCCAAATGGCCGGCAAATAAGTGCGTGCCCCGCCGCTGAGCACCCACACGTTGCCGTCATAACTGCCCAGCACGATGTCGAGCTTGCCATCGCCGTCGAGATCACCGATTGATGGAGAATTCTGCGCGCGCGGGCCGAGCTGCAGCGTCCATTCCTCGGCGCCGGCCGCGCTGTAGACATGTACTTTGCCGTAGCAACCCACTGGCATGACCACGTCTGCCACGCCATCACCGTTGATGTCCGCCACCGCCGCCGAAGCCCGGATATTGCCCTCGGTGGTCCCAAAATCATGCTGCCAGGCCGGCGATCCGCCGGCGTAGTTAAGGGCCACGATACCGCCTGTGACGTACGCAGGATCGCACTGGCCCACCGGTCCCGATTGGGCCGGCTGCTGGATCCCTAGGCCATAGCCAGCCACGATCAAGGGCTGGCCGTCCCCTCCCAAAGGCAGCAGCGTTGGCGACGATTTCCAGACATCCGGTGTGTCGCGCGTCCAGCGATTGGTGAATGTAACCACGCCCGAGCTCATATTCGCGCTGAGTCCCACCGCTGAGATGCGTGAGTCAGAGACGTTTAGATCGGTGGGCAGCCAGGCGAAGACGGCGGTCGGGCCCTCGCCCCAGTCCCAAATCAGTGGCGAAGTGCGGATGACGGGCGTATTGGACAATGGTATGCCGCTGTCCAGGTCGTGCAGGTCCAGCGTATCCGACACGACCTGGCCGGTCGGTTTTCGCCAGGCGACGAGCAGATTGCCGCCCCACGTTCCGGCAAGGATAGCCTTGCGATTGTGCCCGTCGCTCACATCCAGATCAGCTACAGCTGGTTCGGCTGAGTCCATCTTGTACGGATAATCCAGCGACCACAGCGGCTGGGTAATCACGCCGGTGCCGGTGATTGGCAAAACGATGAGGCGCGCTTGCTTGTCCGCATCCGGGCAATAAATTTCAGCCTTGCAGGCCGTGACGATTATGGCCTGCTGCGAACCGTTTCCATCCAGGTCGGCGACCATTGGGCCTGCTTCTGTGATCCGCCCAGTGTCATATTGCCACAGCAACTGGCCATTGGTGCCCTTAAGCGCGCGCACGATGCCGTCGCCGGAGGTGAATATCACGTCCAGCTTGCCGTCGCCATCCGCATCGGCTAGCGCCGGGCTGTATGTGTCATAGTTGGATTGGCCGGCCGGCAGGGTGGAGGTGTAAATCCATAGCACCCGGAACGGCGGGTTCTGGCCGGGCGTGTCTTTTAGCGCAATGATTCGGTCTGGCACCGGCGTGCCGTTCATCGTGGCCACCTGCGGCGAGATGACGTCCGGCGTAGTCACGATGATTTCCAGGGTGCCGTCGCCATCCAGGTCGCCCAGCGGAAAGGTCGTTGCCCAACGGTAATAGGCCAGGGCATCTTGCGAGGCTAGTTGGTCGGTGACTCGATATTTCCATCGCACCCGCGGCCCGCCGGGCAGAACATCACCCACAGCGTCGGTGATCACGCCCGTGTGGCGCTCGTTGCGATGAAACATCGGCCAGGGCGCGGGTGTGGCCGCCGGCGCGGCGGAGCGGGCAGCCAGGGTCAGTCCTGCGGCGCATGCGAGGCCGATGACCGTTGACACGATGAGCATGGCATAGTAGCGCATGGCGCTCTCCTAGATAGCACGGTCACCAGCTCTGAGCGCAGCCGTCCCGTGATTGTAACCGCCATGGCTTGGAACACCACCACAAAACCAAACCTGGGCGCTCGCGGTGTGCGCATACTTGATCCAAATGGGCCTTGTTCATTGCATGATCATCGCGCGATGGATGCCGCCCAGGTTGAATGGCATGGGCTGCCACGCGTCGCCATGGTTGCCGGAATGCCAGACGGCGCCATTGCTCAGTCCGGCGTAGATGTGGCCGGGCGCGGTCGGGTCGGTCAGCAGCGCGTAAGGCATGTCGGTCAGAGGTTGGGGCAGCCCGGCGCCGATTTTTTGCCAGGGCGCGCCGCCGGCCGAACGAAAAATATACGCCTGCGCTTGCCCGTCGGTATGGGCTTTGAGCGCTCCAGTAGAGAGCGAGGCATACCACACCTCCGGCTGAGCTGGGTCGGCGGCTACCGCCCAGCCATAGTGCCGGTCCAGACCCGCTCGCGGCTGGCGCCAGGTATGCCCGCCGTCGCGGCTGCAGGCCGCGCCGGCTCCCGTACCGCCCCCTTCATAAACCCAGTCGCCATGCTTCGCGTGGAATGTCAGCGAGTGGCAATCGCGCAGCGCGCCGGCGCGATGGCCCTGCCAGGTGTGGCCGCCGTCCGTGCTGCGCAGGACCGCTCCGGCCTCAATACCCACCAGAATGATACTCGGGTCGGCCGGCGAGAGGGCGATGGCCTGTACATACGCCGTGTATGGCGGCTCGGCTGGCGAAAACCACCAGTACGCGCGTACACGCCGGAAGCCCGCCATTTCCTCCCAGTGCGCCCCACCATCGCGCGACAGGAACAACTGCGCCGGCTTGGTGCCTGCATATAGCACGCCCGGTTCGGTTGGACTGGCAGCCAGGGCCTTGACGATTTGTCCCGGCGAGCCAGCCGGACGCCAGGTCAGGCCCGCGTCGTCAGACCGTAACACGCCATCGCCCTGGGTGCCGGCATAGATGACGTTTGGCCGCAGCGGGTCGGCGGCCAGGCAGGTCACTTGCTGGTCCGGCAGGACCCGCGACACGGACCATGCGCCGTCTGCAATCGCCGCCCTCGCCAGCCCCAGGGCCGTCGTGGCTAGAAATACTTTGGGCAAAAAATGTCTCCGATGGTCATCCGGCGATCCTTGTCGACGTTGACACTGCCACCTGCTTCGCATGACCGCCGGCGACGTGGCGATTGCCCAGTAGAGCTGCCACGCCCGCCAGGTCAGCCAGTTGAAAGTCAGGACGACGGCGACAGCGCGAGCCGGCCCAGGCTGCTCGCGATTATGTAACCCCCGGGCCAGGGTCGCGGATGCGTCAAGGTTCATATTACGCCTCGGGCTATCCCAATGTCATGAGGCAGATGTCCTAAATTGCTTGGGACATCTGCCTCATGACATTGGGACGTCGGTGTGTCTATGATTGCGCCCAACTGCGGTACCAAGTGCGCTGGCGCTGCATCCGGTCCTGCTGCCGTTCAGTCCAACTTTCATTCGTCTGGCGCCCAGCCTGGGCATCGCGGCCGTGTGTGGGGTGGTGGTGCCTCAGTTGCCGTTAATCTTTTGGCTGCTGTCTTTTGGGCAGCAAGCGTTATGGGTTGCGCCGGCCTCACGGCCACCGCCGGGCTGCCTGTGTCGTACACATTCGCCAACAATCTGCTGGCTGGCTCAGGTCAGGCGCACGTCAAGGTGCTGGTCAGCGATGGCATCCACTCGGGCGAAAGCACCTCGGTCGCTTTCAGCCTGCCCAAGAAGATGCCCACGGTCGCCATCCTGTCACCACTGGATGACAGCGAGTTGCTGCCCGGTGTGGATTGTCCGCTGCTGGGCGCTGACGATGAGGCTGAAGATGGCTCGCTCTTCGGCGCGTCATTGGTGTGGGCCTCGGACCGTGCTGAAGTGCTGGGGCAGGGCAGGGCACTCACCTGCATGTGCGCCTTGCGGGCGACATTCACTACATTACCTTGACTGCCACGGACGCCGACGGTCAGCAGACCGTGGCCAGCATCACGCTTAGCGTTCGGGCCAGGCTCTACTTGCCGCTGACCATGCGCGGAAGACGGCCGGAAAGGGGGCCGTTTGGCAAACGGGGCTCGCCAAACAGCCCCTTTGCAGCCCGAATTTTATGCCCTTCCATTTTTCGCCCATTTCGTGTATACTCCCCCCCAGTTACATTCCTCGTCTCGTTTGATCCCTATTTCTCCTGGCAACTGAAGTAGCTTCAAACCTCGCTGGAAGAACCGGTTGTCCTGGGCCGCAGTGTGCGCCTCCCGGGCCGGCCAATCCTATCCAACAAGCACACCAAGAAATTAGAGTTAATTAGCAATTATGAAGAAACTACGCATTATTCCCCTGGGTGGCCTGGGGGAAATTGGCAAGAACATGACTGTTCTTGAATATGGCCGCGACATGATCATCGTCGATTGCGGAGTCATGTTTCCCGACAGCGATCTGCTCGGGATCGACCTGGTCTTGCCGCGCTTCGACTATGTCGTCCAAAATCAAGACCGCCTGCGCGGCATTGTGCTCACGCACGGTCACATGGATCACATCGGCGGCCTGCCGTACCTGATGCGCTCGGTGAAGACCGGCATCTATGGCACCGCCCTCACGCTCGGTCTGGTCAAGCGCCAGCTCCAGGAAGGGCGCGTGCTCCAGCAGGCCCAACTGCACATCCTGAAGGATCACGACACGCTCCAGCTTGGCCCCTTCAAGGTCAGCCTGTTCCCCGTCGCTCACTCAATCCCGGGGTCGGTTGGCCTGGTCATCGACACGCCGGTAGGCGCCGTGGTGCACACCGGCGACTACAAGCTGGATGAAACGCCCTCGGGCGGCCGCATCACCGATCTGGCCCAGCTCGGCCGGCTGACGCCCAACGGCGTCCTGGCCCTCCTGGGCGACAGCACCAACGCCGATAAGCCCGGCCGCACCCCCACTGAGCAATTGGTGGCGGATGAATTGGACCGGCTGTTCGCGGAAGCCCGGCACGGGCGCATCATCATCGCCACCTTTGCCTCGCTCCTGGGCCGCTTACAGGAAATTATGCGCCTGGCTCAGAAGCACGGCCGCAAGATCATGCTCACCGGGCGCAGCCTGGAAGAGAATGTGGAAGTGGCCCGCGATCTGGGTGAGCTGGCGGTTCCCAAGGGGCTGCTGGTCGAGGCCGGCGCCCGGGTGCCCGACAATAAATTGCTGATCCTGGCCACCGGCGTGCAGGGCGAGCCGCGCTCGGCCCTCAATCGCATGGCACTGGGCGAGCATCGCCAGATTACGGTCAAGCTCGGCGACACGATCATCGTCTCGGGCGGCACCATCCCCGGCAACGAGGTGGAAGTCGGCCGCATGCTCAACAAACTGTTCGAGCTGGGCGCCAATGTCATCTATGGCAAGCTGGCGAACGTCCACGTCTCCGGCCACGGCAGCCGCGATGAGATGGCTACCATGCTCGAAGCCGCCCGGCCCAAATTCTTCCTGCCGGTGCACGGCGAAACGCGCCATCTGCACCTGCACGCCAGCCTGGCCTATGGCCTGGGGCTGGTGCCGGAAAATGTTTTCCTGCTCCACAACGGGGATGCCTGGGCCACCGATGGCCGCAAGGCTTGGGTGGAACCGGCCGTGCCAGCCGGCGACGTGCTGGTCGATGGCCGCCAGGTGGGCGATGTTTCCCCCCTGGTAATGCGCGATCGCCAGCAGTTGTCGCAGGACGGGCTGATTGTGGCCATCGTGCCGGTGAACGCGTCCAAACAGTTGGCCGGCGAGCCGGACATCGTTAGCCGCGGCTTCATCGGCGGCAAGAGCTCCAAGGATTTGCTTCAGTCCGCGCGCGCCGAGGTCAAGCGCCTTTGCCAGCGCGGGGCCGTTGTGCCCGCCACGCTGGAGCGCTCACTCCAAGACTTCTTGTACCGGGAGACCCAGTCGCGGCCGGTGGTCCTCATCAGTCTGGTGGCGGTTCAACCAGCGGCGGGCAAATCAACGCCAAAATTGCGGCAGATGCGCCCGGTGCGTCACCAGCAAATCGTCTAATACGGCCGGCGCTTGCTCAGGCGCCGGCCCCAACGGGTTCGCCAGCAGCGCTGCCAGCGCTGCCTGGCGATCTCCGTGCACCGCGGCCTCCACCGTCAGTAATTCGTAATCCTTCACCCGCTTCAGCAGCGCAAAGCATTCCTCCTTCAGCGGCTCGGCCGGTTGCGGCCTAATGCCGCTGCCGTCAACCGTCGCGGGCAGCTCCATCACCCAACCCGCCGGATAGCCGGGCACCGCGCCATTCTGACGGGTGTTCACCACATGCGTTTCTCCCAGATTGTTATAGTGCGCGTTGAGCAGTTGAGTCGCCACGGTGGAGTAATACGCCCCGCCGCGCTTCATCAGGTCCGCCGGCGGCTCGCTGGTGGCCGGGTTGGCATAGTCGCGCAGCAGGCCTTCTTCAATCGCCTGCACTTCCTCCGCTCGCGACGGCGGCCATTTTTTCTGGGCCGCCAGCTTGCCGCTGGTGTCATAGAAATATTGTAAATAGTAGTTGGGAATCATCCGCAGCCGGTCCAGCGTCGCGGCGTCCCACTCCGTCTGTTCGTGCTGATAGGCCGGGAACACTTGCGGCCACATTTCTTCTCCATCCAGCGTCAGCCCGCTATGCCACGACAGGTGGTTCAAGCCCAGCGTTTTCAATTCCACCCGCTCAGGGGCCACGCTCTGGCCGATCACTTTTTCCAGCACGGGCAGCAGCTTCATCTTGATATTGAACGGGGCGTTGCACACGCCCACCGACGGCACGTCCGGCGCGTAGCGCTGCAGCGCCTCGGTCACCAGCCCCGATGGATTGGTGAAATTGACCAGCAGCGCGCCTGGCGCCGCCTGGCGCATGTCGTCGGCAATCTTGAGCACCACCGGGATGGTGCGCAGCGCCTTGGCCATGCCGCCGACGCCGGTTGTTTCCTGGCCGATCAACCCGTGTCGCATGCCCAGGTATTCGTCTGCTTTGCGTGCCGGCATTTGCCCCACCCGCAATTGCGTGCACACATAGCTGGCCCCGCGCACCGCCTCGCGCTGGTCTAGGGTCAAATGCACCTCGAACGGCTGCCCCTTGGCCGCTGCTATGCGCTGCGCGAACCCGCCCACCACCCGCAGCCGCTCCGGGTCGATGTCCATCAGCCACAGCTCGGTCAATGGGAACGACTTGACCCGTTCGATAAATCCGTTAATCAGCTCTGGTGTGTAGGTCGACCCGCCGCCAATCACCGCGACTTTCAGCATGTCGGCAACTCCTTATTTGGAATGACCCCCTATGCAAAGTATAAGCCGGGATGACCGCCCGCGCCACGCGACACGGACACAATCTTAAAACGCTCATTTGGCCCCAACAATTCCCTTGACGACCCCAACAAATAATCGCTATGCTGAAAACGTGCGGGCCTGCTCGCCCCGGCAGCCCAGGTGCATTCTCGCCACACCTAACCGTCGCCCCAAGCCCATGGCTAAGTGGGAATTTGAAAATCCGATATCATCAATGACGCAAATGACGCAAATGACGCAAATGACGCAAATGACAGCAATGACGCCGTTTGTGCCCTTCTCCCCCCTTCCCATAAGGTCGAAGATCCCGGAGCGCAGCGCAGGGAAAGGGGGCGGGGGATAGGTCCCGCCACTAATCCATGACTGAATATACCGACAATATCCTTGGCCAGCCGGCCGCCTTGCGTGCGCTGCTCGCCGAGTTGGACCTCCAGGCTTTGCAGCATCTGGCGGATCGCGTGCGCGCCGGCGAGTTCGACCGCATTATTCTTACCGGCATGGGCGCCTCGCTCTTTGCTGCCTATCCGGCCTGGTGTCTTCTGGCGGCTGCCGGCTTGCCGGCCTTCTGGCTGGAGGCCGGCGAACTGGCCGAGACCGCCTCGGCGTTGGTGACCCCCAAGTCACTGGTCTGGATCGTCTCGCAGGCGGGGCATGTGCCGGAGGGGCTGGCCTTGCTGGACAGGCTGGCGGCGCGCCCGGCAGCGCTGGTGTTGGCGACCACCAACCAGCTCGATAGCCCGCTGGCCCAGCGCGCCGGCCTGGTGCAGCCGCTGCACACCGCCAAGGAAAGCGGGGTTGCCACGCGCAGCTTTCTCAACACCCTGGCCGCCACTCAACTGCAGGCGCTGGCCATGACGGGCCAGGATCTGGCGCCCGCGGTCGATGCCTTTCAGCGTGCCACCGAATCGATCGCCAGCTACCTGAAAGGCTGGGACGGCTTGCTGGCGCAGTTGGATGGTCTCGTGCCGGCCGCGGACCGGTTGCTCCTGCTTGGGCGGGGGGCTTCACTGGCGGCCGCGCTGGATGGGGCCCTGGTGCTGAAAGAGGCCGCCTGGGCCAACGCCGAAGGCATGAGCATCGGCCAATTCCGCCACGGACCGCTGGAGTTGGCCGACCCACGCCTGACCGTTCTGGTTTTCGAAGGCACAGCGCCGCTGGCTGCCGCCGATCGCCACCTGGCCCAGACGATTGTGGATTGCGGCGGGCGGGCGCTGCTTGTCTCCGCGGCTGGCGTTTCGGCGCGGGACATCTTGCCGGCGCCCGCCGCGGTTGGCCTGGCCGCGCCGATGGCGCAAATCGTGCCGGTCCAATTGCTCAGCCTGCTGCTGGCGCGCCGCCAGGGTTTTGAGGCCGCTGTTTTTCGCCACCTGGGCAAGGTCACCTGGCCGGGCCGCTAAGCGCCATTTACCATTCTCGCTCGGCGCTTTTCAGTTAATTTGCTCTTGATCCCGAATTAATATAGACTGACTCTACTCGCACGACTGGCCTGATTTTCGGCGCCGCAACGCTTGTTCACCTCTGCATGCCGGAAATCCGGGAAGAACCGGGCTTCGCTTGGGCTTCGATTGGAGGAGTGTGATCCTATGACTTCAGAAACACGCCGCAACATTCCCATGAGCCGCCGCGCCTTCTTAAGGGCCGCGGGCCTCACTGCGGGGGGGGCGCTATTGGCCGCCTGCGCCGCGCCGGCCACCACCGCGCCGACCAGTGTGCCGGCCACCAGCGCGCCGGCCGCCACCAGCGCCCCGGCTGCCACGGTTGCCCCCACCACCGCGCCCGCTGGCGGAGGCGAAGTCAACTTCCTGTGGACGGACACCACCGGCAATCGGGCGCCGCTGGTCGCTGACTTCACCGCCGCGACCGGCATCAAGGTCAATCAGACCATCTTGCAGTATAACGACTTGCTGAATAAGATCACGACCGCTGTCACGGGCGGCGGCGGCTTTGACGTAATTGAAATGGACACCATCTGGACCGCCCAGTTCGCCTCGGCCGGCTGGATTGAAGACATCAGCAGCCGTGTCACCGATGCCATCAAGAAAGACGTGCCTGACTCAGCCCTGAATGCCGTCACCTACCAGAGCAAGATCTTCGGCATGCCCTGGTTCAACAGCTGCAAGCACCTGTTCTACAACTCGAAGTTGCTGTTCGACGCCGGCTTTAGCGCGCCGCCCACCACGCTGGACGAGCTCGTCGCGCAGGCCAAGGCGACCACCAAGGGCGATCAATGGGGAACGACCTGGTCGTGGGTGCAGTCTGAGGCCCTGATTTGCGACTGGGTGTGCCTGATGTTCACCCAGAAGGGCGCGCAGTTCCTCGACTCCAGCGGCAAGGCCGTCTTCGACACCATGGGCGGCGTTGAGACGACACAATGGATGGTCGACCTGCTGTACAAACACAAAGTGGCTGATCCGGCTTCACTGCAGAACACCGAAAATGAAGTGCGGAATTCGCTCTTCACTGGCAAATATGCCATCACCTTCAACTGGGAAGGCACTTTGCCGGATGGCAATGACCCGAGCAAGTCCAAGGCCGCGCCCAATGTCAAGATCGGCCTGTTGCCCGGAAGCAAGGATGTGAAGAGCTCGACTGTCAACGGATCGGAAGGCTGGGCCATTCTCAAGAACGCCACCAACAAAGACAACGCCTGGACGTTTCTACAATACATGGCCAGCCCAGCCTGGCAGAAGAAGGCTGCTGTCCTCAACGGCGACTATCCGATTCTGGCGTCGCTCTATAGCGACGCGGACCTGGCCAAGAATGTTCAGGACTTCGCCACCTATGGCGAGCAGTTCAAGTACATGGCCCTGCGCCCGCAGGTGCCGGGCTATGCCCAAAAGTCGGACATCATCCAGCGCCACCTGAGCGAGGCCCTGCTGCAGAAGGCCACTCCGGCGGACGCCATGAAGGCCGCTGCCGCTGAAGTGAACAAGGTCACGGCAGCGCCCTAAGTCCTAAACGAGTGTGCCGGGGGGTGCCCAAGCGCGCGGGCACCCCCCGGTGCTTGTCTGCCTCCTGGAGATGCGCTGATGGTTTCCACCACCGCCACGCCCGCCCAGCCAGCCGCGCGCCCCCGCAGCCGTGAGATATCCGATCGGACACTGGGTCTGATCATGCTGGCGCCGATGACGCTGGTGTTGTTGGTGCTCATCGGCTATCCGCTCGTCAATTCATTCGTCCTCAGCCTGTACCGCGTCAATCTGGCCAGCCCGGACCAAGGCACGCCCTTTGTTGGCCTGGGCAACTATCTGTACGCCTTTCAGCAGCCTGACTTTTGGTACGCCGTCGAGCGCACCTTCTATTTCACGCTGGTCTCGGTGGGCCTGGAGCTGGTGTTGGGCATCTTGTTCGCCATCCTGCTCAACGAGCACTTCCGCGGCCAGTTGGTGTCGCGGCTGGCCATGATCGCGCCCTGGGCGCTGCTGACGGTGGCGAACGGCGTGCTGTGGGCCTGGATCCTCAATCCCACCTATGGCATTGGGAACGCCCTGCTCATGCAAATTGGGGTGCTGCAGGCGCCTAAACCATGGCTGAGCGACACCTTTTGGACCATGCAGGTGATCATCCTGGCCGACGTCTGGAAGACGGTGCCGAATATGACCCTGCTGCTGTTGGCCGGTTTCCAGCCGATCTCAGATGATTTATACGAGGCCGCCGATGTGGATGGGGCCACCCGCTGGCAAAAGTTGACCCAGATCACGCTGCCCTTGCTGCGCCCGGTCATCCTGGTGGCGATTGCCCTGCGCACCATCGGCGCCTTCCGCGTCTTCGACATCATCTATGTGCTCACCGGCAACGGCGGTCCGGCCGATAGCACCAAGGTCATCTCGTTCTACGGCTACGACCAGGCCTTCCGCTATCTCTTTTTTGGCTATGGCGCCGCCATCTCCTGGCTCATTACGGCCTTCATGCTCCTGCTGATCTTCGTCTACATGCGGCTTCTGCGCAGCGAAGTGGAGCTATAACGTGGTCCGCCGCGGCAACTTGCTCAGCCCGCTCGCCCGATCGGTCCTGCTGGTGGTGTACCTGGGCTTTACCCTGGCGCCCATTTTGTGGCTGTTCCTAAGCACCATCCAGACTCAATCCAGTCTGCTGCGCGTACCGGCGCACGTGTTGCCGGATGCGGTCACTTACCAGAATTACATTGACATCTTCAAGCCGGCGGCCTTCGGCGAAAACTCCGGCCAGTCCACGTTCTTCCTGGCGCTCCGCAATAGCATCATTGTCAGCATGGGCACTACCGTGGTTGCCTGTGTGTTTGGTACCATGGCCGCCTATGCGTTTGCGCGTCTCAATGTGCCGCACCGCCGCACACTGCTTCTGGTGGTGCTGGGGTCGCAGCTGCTGCCGGCCATCTCGCTGATCATCCCGCTCTTTCGCATGTTTAAAACCGCCGGGCTGCTTGACTCTCTGGCGGCGCTCATCCTGGCCTATTCCACCTTCAGCATGCCGTTCGTGGTGTGGATCATGGCCGGCTACTTTCAAAGCGTGCCAGCCGAGTTGGAAGAAGCCGCGCGCATCGATGGCGCCAGCCGCTTCCAGGCTTTCTTGCGCATCGCCATTCCGCTGGCCATGCCCGGCATCGGCGCGACGGCCATTTTTACGCTGCTGAATGCTTGGGACGAGTTCTTCTTCGCGCTGATCTTCACCTCGACTTACGCCGCCAAGACGGTGCCCGTCGCCCTGGCCGAGTTTATTGGCCGGCACGCGGTTAACTGGGGCTTGCTGGTAACCGGCGGTTTTATTGCCAGCCTGCCGCCCATCATCCTGTCGCTGCTGTTTTACCGTTACATTGTGTCGGGCATCACGGCTGGTGGGCTGAAAGGCTAAAGGAGTGGTAACACGATGAAAATGGCATTGCTTGGGGGTGGTGGGGTGCGCTCTCCTCTGTTTGTGGCCTCGGCGCTGCGCCGGGCCGAGCGGGTCGGATTGGAAGAGCTGTGCTTGCAGGATATTGATTCGGACAAGCTGCAAGTGTTTGGCGCCCTCAGCCGCGAGGTGGCTCGCCGGGCTGAGACCGACGTGCGTATCACCACCACCACCGATCCCGAGGCGGCGCTTGACGGTGCCAAACACGTGGTCACCACCATTCGGGTGGGGCAGGAGCAGGGCCGCGTGCTGGACGAGCGCATCGCGCTCAAACATGGCGTGCTCGGCCAGGAGACCACCGGCCCGGGCGGTTTTGCCATGGCGCTACGCAGCATCCCGGCGATTCTGAAATATGCCGAATTGCTGGACCGCGTCAGCCCGGGCGCCTGGCTGTACAACTTCACCAACCCGGCCGGCTTGGTCACCCAGGCCCTGCGCGATGCCGGTCATGACCGCACCATTGGCATTTGCGACGGGGCCAATGTCGGTCATCATGCGGTGGCCGAATGGCTTGGTGTAGCGGACAGCCAGGTGCGGGCCGAAGTGTTTGGGCTCAACCACCTATCCTGGACCCGGCGTGTTACGCTTGACGGCCAGGATCGCCTGGCGCCGCTCCTGCACGATCCAGCCTTCCTATCGGGCACCATGATGAAGCTGTTCGAACCGGAGCTGGTGGACCAGGTGGGAATGTGGATTAACGAGTATCTATTCTATTTCTACTATGCCGAGCGCGCCCTGGCCAGCATTGCCGCCGACGGCAAAACGCGCGGCGAGGAGATCGTAGAGCTTAACCAGAAGCTGATGGGCCAACTGCACAGCAGCGACCTGGACCATGAGCCGGCTGTGGGGCTGCGCCTCTTTTATGCCTATCTCAACCGGCGCCATGCCACGTATATGCACTACGCCTCGCCGGATGGCCCGAGCATGGGCGCCGCGGATCAGGCCCAGGCGGCGCAGTTGCAGGCGGCGGAAGCGCCGCCGGCCTCTGACGGCGAAGGTTATGCCGGCGTGGCCCTGGGCATCGTCGAGGCCATGGAGACGAATGTGCCTCTGTACACAGCGCTGAACGTGCCCAACCAGGGTGCGATTGAGGGCATGGAGCCGGCCGACGTGGTGGAAGTAAGCTGCGTTATCGACCGGCAGGGTGTCCGGCCGCTGCCCATCGGGGCCATGCCGCCCGCGCAGGCTGAACTGGTGCACAACGTCAAGCTCTACGAGCGCCTCACCGTCGACGCCATTGCGCACCGCTCGCGCGCCACGGCCATCCAGGCCTTGATGGCGCACCCGCTGGTGCTGTCGTATTCGCGCGCCCGACCCCTGGTGGATGAATACCTGGCCGCCCATCAACAGTGGGTGGGCGACTGGGGCGCCTGATATCGCCCGCCCAGCCACCGTGTCTGACTATGATGTGCTTCTTTTGGGGAGCTATTACTGCGACCTGATCTTCAACGGTCTGCCCGAGTTGCCGCGCCTGGGGCTGGATTTGTTCGGAACCGGCTTCGACCTGGTGGCCGGCGGCTGTTACCGCACCTCCACCGCGCTAAAGCGCTTGGGACTGCGGGCTGGCTGGCTCGTGGATTTCGGGGATGACACCTTCAGCCGCCTGGTGCTGGACATGGCGGCGCGCGACGGGCTGGACGACAGCTTGTTCCGGCAACACCCGTTTCCAGTGCGGCGCGTCAGCGTGGCCTTCTCATTTGTGAACGATCGCGGCTTTATCAGTTATGCCGATCCGCTGCCGCCGCCGGTCGCGGTTGATACTGTCCGGGTGAACCGGCCGCGAGCGGTCCTCATCTCGCATCTTGAATATGGCCTAGAACATGAGGCGCTGGTGGCCGCGGCCCGGGCCGTGGGCGCGTTTGTGTACATGGACTGTCAGTCGGTGGCGGTCAACCTGGCCACGCCGGGCGTGCGCGAGGCCGTGGCGCGGGTGGACGTTTTTGGGCCAAACGAGTCGGAGGCGCTGCATCTAACCGGCGCGCCTACCGTGGAAGCCGCGCTGGAGCAGTTGGCGGCGATTGCGCCGGCGGTGGTAATCAAGCGCGGCGCGCAAGGGGCGCTGGCGCGCGTCGGCGCCGTCACCCTGGCCTCGCCCGCGCTGGCGGTGGAGGTGTGCGACACCACCGGCGCCGGCGATTGCTTCAACGCCGGCTTCCTCTATGGCCACTTGACCGGCCAGGACCTGGCCGGCTGCCTGCGGCGCGGCAACATCTGCGGTGGGCTGGCCACCGTGTCGCGCGGCGATGGCGCGCTGCCCGATGCGGCCCAGTTGGAAGAGATGCTGCGTGCCGTCGATGAACACGGCGCGCTCAAAGGGTTTCGCGCCGCCGAGCCTTAGAGCCGTACCTTATTGCGGCAACCACTCGCACTGACGGCACCGTAGCGGCGCACTTCGGATCCCAGGTAGCCTGGATCGTGTGCGCCCGCCTTGCGCGCCTGTCGCGGTGGCCACCAACCCGGCGGGTTGCCGATCTGGGCGCCGCTCAAGATTTAAAGCGAGCGTCGAGTATCTTCCACTTGCCGCCTGCCGCGAAGCGCCCCTGCTGCGGCCAGGTGGATGGATCCAGGCTCGACTGGCCCGCGTTGGAGAGAATTTCCTTCAGGCTATCAATGCTGGCGCCGGCCAACTGGCGGTAAGTAACAATGCCAGCCGCATTTAGCGCGGCAATGGCCGTGGCATCTGGTCCGTACAGCCGCGCGAAATCGTCGGCTTCACCCGCCGGCTCTGCCGCCGCTGGCGCTGGCATGGGTGCTGGCGCTTCAACTGGGGCCGCCTCAGGCTTCGCCGCGGCGGACGCGGACGGTTTGGGCGCTGAAGTGAGGGCCGGGGCTGGCGTGGCCTTCGCAACAGGCGCCGCAGCCGGCTCAGGCTTCGGTGTGGGGGCCGGCGCGGCGGGTTTTTCCATCACGGCCGGCGCAACGGGCTCTGGCCTTGGCTTGGGGGCCAGTTCGGGCGCCGTAACCGGGGCTGTCGTTGGGGCGGCCGTGGCAGCAGGCGCCGGAGCTGGCTTCGGCGCTTCTTGTACGATCCTAGGCGATGCCGGGGCCGGCGTGGGACTGGCGGCAATTGGTGCGACAGCCGAGACCGGCGCGGGACTGGCAACGAGTGGTGCCGCCGCCGCCACGGGCGTCTCCACGCTGGCTGGTTCGGGCGGCAGAGGTGCATTGGCCGGCAGGGCGACCGTGCTGGCCTGAGGCACAGCAGACTCGTTCGGCGGGGCCAGTACAGCTGGGTTAGCCGGCACGGGCGCATCCACGGTCCCATGCGCGGCCGGCGAGGGCATGAGCGCAGTGTTGTCCGCCGGCGGGCGCGAGCGCCGGCCGACACTGTAGTCCATCTGATATTCGCCCACGGGCGCGTTGCGCCGCGCCCACCAGAACAAGACAATGATGGGCGCGGCGATGGCCACAGCCACGGCCCAACCTCCGGCGGCAGACAAAACAGCATTCATAAGCGGGTCTTTCCTTTCCAAACGTGTGGCGCGGGGGTGGACGCCCAGCGGCAGATGCAAATGGGTCGGACAGCCGCCAGACGGCGGGCATCCCACGTGAGCATTATAACCAAGCTGGCCCGGCAGGCAATTTACTCCGGCTCAATTGAAAAGGTCAACGGATAGCCGGCGCTGCGCGCCAGGCTGTGGGCCTTACCCACACGGTACTTGGCCTCTTCGTAAGCCAGCGTCATCACGTAAGCCATGCCCGTGACGTGCGCCCGCGTGGTGACGGCCACCGCCTCACGGCCCGATAATTCGAAGATGCCGCGCAGCACGGCAATGACAAAATCAAAGGGCGTTACGTCGTCGTTGTGGATCAAAACTCTGTAGGGTGGCTCCAACTCGGTTTTGGCTATGGGCAGTTCGTCGAGGCGAACGTCGTGCTCAACTTCCGGCGGGGCGGGCGCGGGGGGCGATGCAGACATTCCAACAGGTATACCTGCGAAGCACCATCGCCGTCAAGACCGGTCAATTCTCTGTCCAGGGCTTTCTTAAAGTCCGAGAATTAGGGTCAGCGCCTTGGCGGGATCAGCATCCAAGAGCCGACGGGCATGGGCATGATTGTGAAAGCCGTGGTGG
>JAYTFQ010000365.1:0-2167 GCA_043734225.1 Anaerolineales bacterium
GTAGCGCGGCAGGTTAAGCCCTTCCTTCACGGTCACCACCGCCGGCAGGCTGAAGCTGTAGATTTCGCGCCCGCCGCCGGCCTCGCGCGCCGCGCGCACGACACTGCCTTCCAGCTTCAATTCCTTGATGCCGGTGACCACCGGCCGCCCCAGGGCATGCGCGACGCGGATGCCCACCTGGAACCCGCCGCTGTCGGCCGACTCGTTTCCGAACAGGATCAGGTCGAACGGTTTGCCGGCGGCCTCCTGCTTGCGGACGGCGGCCACGATGGCTCCGGTGGTGGCGCCGGCGTCCCAGTCGCGCCCGTCCGTTTCCAGCAGGATGGCGTTATCGATGCCAAGCGCCATCGCGTCGCGCAGTTGTTCGGCCGCCACCTCCGGCCCCAGGGTGAGCACGGTGGTGCTGCCCCCTTGCGCCTCGATGATGCGCACGGCTTCTTCCACCGCGCACTCTTCGTGCGGGCTGATGGTAAAGCCCAAATAGCGGGTATCGATGTCCTGGCTGTCGGCAGTCAGAACGATCTTGCTGCCCGTGGCGGGCACACGTTTGATGCAGACGAGAATATTCATAGGGATGACTCTGAAAAAATGATATCGAGCCGGTTACCCGGCTCGATATCATTTTTTCGATAATTAGGCCTTCATGCGTAAATTATCTGGATCAAACAGCGGCGTGCTGCCGGCCACCGCCACCGTCACCGGGTAGCGCTCGCCCATGTATTCCACTGCCAGCGGCGTGCCCACCCTGGCCTGCTCCGGCGGCAGATAGCTGAGCAAAATGTACTTGCCCACCGACGGCCCGGTGCCGGCGCTGGTGACATACGAGCCGCGGCCGTGGCGGTCGACCAGCCGCTGACCGTCGCGGGTCAGGATCGGCTCGCGGCCCTGCGGATAGCGCTTGATGCCGGAGGCCGAGGTCGGGTCGTCCACGGTCAGCGTGCACAGCAGCGCGGCCGGCGTCTCGGCCCGCTGTTTGAGATAGGCCTCTCGGCCGATGAAGGCCTGCGGCTTCACCTGCGGCCGCTGCATGCCGGCCTCCACCAGGTTGTATTCCAGCTCCAACTCGGCGCCATAGGCGCGATAGCCCTTCTCCAGCCGGGCGGTGGTGGCATACACCCCCATGCCCACCGGCGCAATGCCGAACTTCCGGCCGGCCTCGTAAATGCTATCCCACAGCCGCTGGCCCTGTTCCATGGGCGCGTACAGCTCCCAGCCCAGCTCGCCCACGTAGGAGATGCGCGAGGCCAGCACTTGCAGCGGGCCGATGACAATCGGCCGGCAGGTGCCAAATGGGAAGCCGGCGTTGGACATATCGGCCTCCGTCACCGACTGCATCACCTCGCGCGCCTTCGGCCCCCACACGCCCAGCGTGCACCAGGCGGCGGTCTGGTCGTTAATGACCACCGAGCCATCTTCCGGCAGGTGGTCGGTCAGCCACTTCAGGTCGAGCATGCCGTCGAAGCCGCCCGTGACTACGCGGAAGTGGTTGGCCCCCAGCCGCATGATGGTCAGGTCGGCCTTGATGCCGCCATTCTCGGTCAGGAAGGAGGTGTACACCACGCGCCCGACAGCGACATCCATCTGGCTGACGGCCATGCGCTGCATAAAGGCCAGCGCCCCCGGCCCGGCCACATCGAACACGGCAAAGGCGCTCAGGTCCACCATGCCCACGTTCTCGCGCATGGCCAGGTGCTCGGCGCTGATGATGGGCGACCACCAGCGCGCCTCCCATTCGGCCTCGCGCTGCATCACGCGCTCGCCATACTTCTCCAGCAGCGGCCGGTTGGATTCGTACCAGTTGGGCCGCTCCCAGCCGGCGGTCTCGAAGAACACCGCCCCGAGCGCATTCTCGCGGGCGTAGAACGGGCTCAAGCGCACTTCGCGGTTGGACGCCCACTGTTCGCGCGGGTGCACGATGCCGTAGGTCTTGTTATAGCCTTCGGCCGAGCGCGCGCGCACATGCGTCCAGGTGCGCTGGTGCGGGTAGAAGCGGGCGATGTCCGAGCCGGTCGGGTCGATCTCCGGCGCGCCGGTGGTCATCCACTCGGCCACGGTGCGGGCGATGCCTGGCGCTTCCTTGATCCACACCGCCGCCACCGACCACAGCCCCTTCACCTCGGGCGTCTCGCCCAGGCAGGGGAAGCCATCCGGCGTCAGCGACAGCAGG
>JAYTFQ010000366.1:0-3411 GCA_043734225.1 Anaerolineales bacterium
ACCGGGCTGCCGCTGCCCGCTGCTCAGGTAGCCGGGGTCGACGTTGGCCAGGCCCAGCGCCTGGATGGCGGTGCTGGTGCGCGCCTGGTAGCCTTCGGGCGAGGTGGAGAGCTGTTTGGCGAGCGAAGCAATGACCCGCACCGCCAGGTAATCGGTCAGATAGGCCTGGGCGGTGTCATCCGAGGGGATGCCGGCGATTTGCGGCGAGGGGACGCTCAGAAAGTAGCCGTCCGCGTTAGTGACATCCACGTTGGCCGCGTCCGTTTGGATGCGCACTTCCACGTTTGAGAGCGGGTTGTATCCCAGCGAGCCCACGAAGCCCGACAGATAAAGCTTCACCGGCGGCTGGTTCGGGCAGCCGCCGGTCCAGGCCGCGCAGGCGTCGGCCAGGCGGGCATCGAGCAGGCTGCCCACCTGGGCTACGAAAGCCGCGTCGCGCTCGGAGTAGCGGATATCCAGATGGGCGCCACGCCAATCCAGCCAGGCGCCCCAAAATGAGCCGGGTGGGGCCGAGCGCAGCCAATCGCCGCCAGTGCCGTGGCGGTAGAACTGCGGCAGCAGGAACATCAGGCTCTGGCCGTCGGGTGTTGTAAACTGCCGGCTGACCGCGGCTTCCACGAACTCGGTGTCCAGCACGATCAGATCGGTGAGCGCGGCCGGCACCGGGCCGGGGTTGAGTACGGGCACAGGGCGCGGGGCGGAGGCCCTGGCGGCGACCTGGTCGCGGCGGACGGCCAGCCAATCCACATTGCCCGGGTCCTGCACGGCCATCAGCAGCGCCGTGTCGCCCTGGGCGGCGTGCTGATCTTCGTAGCGGACGGCGGCCAGGATGTCGTCGCTGACGCGCTGCCAGCCAGCCTGGGTGCAGTACCACAGCGCGCCGCCGGCGACGGCGGCCAAAATGGCCAGACCCGCCAGCCACCAAAGCCAGCGCCGGCGGCGGCCGGCCGGGCCGGCGGATGCTCGTTCAGGTTTCGGGCTGGCGCTGGAGTGGGGTGGTGGTGGCGCGGCTGGGGCGGGGCGGGCTTCGTCGTCGTGCGGGGCGTCGGAGAATTCCCAATCGAGTTTGATGGACATAGGCGCTCAGGTCTACCAATAAGACGAGCGCCGGCATGACCCGGCCCCTGATTGCCAGTCACACCCGCGCTCGGACAGCGACACCATTCCGCTACTTCTTGCGCGGGGCCGATTGCGTTTCGGGAGTCCAATCCTCGGGCAGCTTTGCGCCGTCGCCAAAAAAGAACTGCTCCAATTGTTCCATGAGGAATTTCTGCGCGGCGGGGTCGCGCAGGTTAAGGCCATAGTGGTTGATGAGCAGGGTGGATTGATCCTGCCACATGGCCCAGGCCTGCTGCGAGATGTTTTCATACACCCGTTTGCCGAGCGCGCCGCCAAACGGCGGCCGGTTCAGCCCGGGCAGCTCGCGGCCCAGCTTCGCGCAATTCACCATTCGAACGGCCATAGGGTCTGCTCCTTGCCCGCCTTACGGCGTGGGCGTAACGGCGCCGCCCATCCACACAAAGTCGCGGATGGGGCTAGTGGCGCCGGCCGAGTCGTATTGCGGCAGCGCGGTATCGCCGGCGCGCAGGCGGCCGGTGGTTACCGTCCAGCGATAAACGTGCAGGGTGTTATCCGTATGGTGGAAGGCGCCGGGCACGATGACCTTCGTTTCCGTGGTCGCCTGCCGGAAAATGCGCGCGCAGTTGCAGGTGACGTCTTCGACGTTAACGATGTAATACTCGTTTGAACGGAGCGTGCCCACCGCCGTCCACTGCAGCGTGACCCCATCGCCAGGGTTATAGGTTTGCCCATCGGCGGGCACCAGCAGGTTGGGCGCCGGCCACGGCGGCGGCGCGGTAGGCGTTGGCGACGGCCCGGCCGTCACCGCCAGGTCCACGGGAATAACTAAGACCTGGCCGGCGGTAATGGCGTTGGGGTCACTGATCCCGTTGACCGACATGAGGTCCGTCAGGCGGATGCCGTAAACCTTGGCGATGCCGGCCAGGGTGTCACCCAGATGAATGGTGTAGGTGATTCGCTGCACCTGGGTGGCCACGGCCGCGCCCAAGGTGGCGCTGGGCAGCGGGGTGGGGGTGGGCGTGGGCAGTGGAATGAGCAGACTGCGCCCAACCGACAGGTTGCAGTTCGGGTCGAGGTGATTGAGCAGGATGATGCTCTGGGACGAAACTTTGTGCGCGGCGGCAATGGCCACGCAGGTGTCGCCGGCCACCACCTTGTAATCGAGGGGCGGCTGCGGCGTATCGGTGGGCACCGGCGTCTCGGTGGGCGTCGGGGTGTAGGTGAAGGTGGGCGGCGGCGAGTTGGTGGGGCTGGCGGTGCCAGTGACACGTGGCGGGATGATGGGCACAGCGGTGTTCGCGAAGAAGCGCTGGTAGGCATAGTAGCCGCCAGCCGCCAGGGCCAGCAGAACCAGGACGAGCAGGATAGGCCGCACCGGCACACGCGCGCGCGGGGCGCCGAGCGCGCTGACGCGCGCCGCTCCGCCGGACTCGCTGGGGCTCTTGAGGGTGAGATCGGCGCCGCAAACCAGGCATTTGGTGGCAGCGGCGCCCACCCGTGTGCCGCAAGTTGGGCACAGCCGGGGCGCGGCCGCTGAGGAAGCAGACGGTTTATTCATGGGCGCCGGCATTATACCATCCGGCCCCTGTTGAAAAGTGAAGCGACATAATGTCGGTGGTCAAGCGTCAGTGAGTCGCCAGGGAGCCGTCGAGGCCCAGGGTGGGGGCGATGACGCGCATAGACTCGATCACGGTGGTGATATGGTCGGTCAGATCGACGCCTAGCTCTTGCGCGCCCTGTTCGATGTCGGCGCGGTTGACGCCGGCGGCAAAGGCCTTGTCTTTCCACTTGCCCTTGACCGATTTGGCGGTCAGATCGGCCAGGCTTTTGGACGGCCGCACGAGGGCGCAAGCGGTGATCAGTCCGGTCAGCTCGTCCACGGCAAATAGGGATTTTTCCATGGGCGTCTCGCGCGGCACGCCGGTGTGGAGGGCGTGGCTCTGGATGCAGCGGATTATATCTTCCGGCACGCCGCGCTGGCGCAGGATGGCGGCCCCGTCCTGCGGGTGATGCTCCAGGGTGGGGTGGATCTCCCAATCGAAGTCGTGCAGCAGGCCGGGCAAGGCCCAGTAATCCGGGTCGCCGCCGAATTTGACGGCGTAGCCGCGCATGGCGGCCTCGACCGACAACATGTGCTTGATGAGGCCTTCGTTTTTGACGTACTCTTTGACGATGGCGTAGGCGGCATCTCTATTCATAGGTCTTAGGGAAATACCCAGCCTTTCATAAAATATCTGTAGCTACCCAGCCGGATGGCGCGGACACTTCGCCGTGAACAAGGTAATCAAGGATGTTTCGGCCGAATTGGATGCCGCGGCCAGACATTCGTCT
>JAYTFQ010000367.1:0-4807 GCA_043734225.1 Anaerolineales bacterium
AGGCACCACGGTCAACGTCGGCGTGGTGGCGGGCGGCAGCCGCTCTAATGTGGTGCCCGACCTGGCGCGCGCCCAGGTGGACCTACGGGTGATGACACCGGCCGAGGCCGACCGCATCACCGCCTGGATGCAGCAACTGAAGCCAGTGATCGCCGGGACCAGTATTCAGGTGACCGGCGGCCTCAACCGTCCACCGATGCCGCGTGACGAGCGCATGGCCGCCACCTTTGCTCACGCCAAATCCGTGGCCAGCCGGCTGGGTTTGCCCCTCAGCGAAGGCGGCACCGGCGGGGGCTCAGACGCGAACTTCGTGGCCCCACTTGGCGTGCCGGTGCTAGATGGCCTGGGCGCGCTGGGCAACGGCGCCCACTCCGAGCGCGAGCATGTCCTGATCGCCAAATTGCCCGAACGGACCGCGCTGCTGGCCGCGCTGCTGAGCGACTGGTAGCCGGGCCAGCGGGCTGACCCTGACGGCCGGTCGACCTTATTCAGGCGTCGCCGGCAGATTTAGGTAAGCCTGCAATTCCCCGAAATTGGAAAATGTCGCCATCGTATTAACGAACTGGGCGATACTGGGACTGCGCCGGCGCAGCAGCCTGACCGCACCGCCAACTGGGTCGGCCCCGGCCGCCCCGCCGCCGGCGCTGGCATAAGCACCGTAGAATGCGAAATAAGCCTGGTTCAGCTTGCGAATTTGGTAGCCATGATCCCACATCACCCGCCGCTGGGCCTCCATATAGGCTTCGGCCTCGTCGATCTTGCCTAGGGCCAAAAGCGCATCCACCTTCACTCGGGTGTCGTGCATTTCTGCTACGAAGTCAAAACCCGGTGCCGCCGGCTTGTTCGAGACCGGCCCGGTTATGCGCGGCAGGATATTGGCGAACCGCGCCGGCGGCGGCGCCAGCTCAGGATAGTATTTTGCGATCAGCAGCGCGCCCAACTCATTGCCGACTCCCTCGGCCGTTGTTTCATTCATCGTTCGCAGCGCCGGCGACTTGCTGTAATTGAAACCGAGCGGTCGGAACGCCAGATAGTTGTGGGTCCATTCGTGGGCCACCACCGAGGCGATCCATGGCAAATCGCTGCTGACACCCACCATGGTCGGGTAAGTGCCAATGCCGCCCAATGGCACCACCAGCGCTGACACACTCAGCGTTTTTGAGATTTGGTCTTCCAGTTTGACCTGCTGGTCTAGCGGCAAATCGCCGCTGATATCGAGGTTGGCATCTTGCCGGATCACGTCACGGGGCGAGATGATAAAGGCATATGGTAAATCGGCGAGGTGAAATGCCACGGGCGGCAGCGGCTGTCCGGCGGTGGTCAGGCCCTGTTCGGCCAAGATCACCGATAGCTGCTCCTGCAAAATGCCTTCAGCCAGCGATTGGATGGCGGCCATCTGAGCGCGCAGGACGGCCTGTTGGGCCCGCAGATCGGTGGTGGCGCCGGCCGGGTTCGTCACATTCGGGTCGGCGTACTTGTTGGCGATCTGTCCTTCAACTTTTTCCAAACTGGCGCGCAGCTTAAAGTAGTGCCGGACAACATCGGCGCGCGCCGCCTTGGTCAGATAGCTTTGCTCATCCAGGCTATTTTGTTCCAACTTGACGCCGATGGCATTTAGCGTCCACCCGACGAAGTCGAACTGTATGTTGCGAATATACGTCTGGGCCCGGTCGCTGGTGGTGGAGGGGCTGTAGCCATCCGGGCCCAGCAGGCCCGACACCATGACCGCAATCACGCCCCAGGTTAACACCAGCACGACAAAATCAACCACCGCCAACAAACGACGCGACACGCGCATGCGAGAATCATAGCACACGCGGCGGGCCGCATGCTATAATCTCGCCCCTGATGAATATCCTGGTCACCGGCGCGGCCGGCTTTTTGGGCTCAGCCCTGGCAAACCGCCTGGCCGCTGACGGCCACTCAGTGCGCGGCCTGGACGACCTGTCGGCCGGCGATCCAACCCGTCTGTCGTCGCAGGTCCTGTTCACGCGCGGCGATGTCAGCGACCGCCCCAAATTGTGGACGCTGCTGCAAGACGTTGAGTGCGTGTATCACCTGGCCGCGCGCGTGTCCGTGCCCGAGTCGGTACTCTATCCGCGCGAATATAATGCGGTCAACGTGGGCGGCACCGTCAGCGTGATGGAGGCCATGCGCGACGCCGGCGTGCGCCGGGTGGTGCTGGTGTCATCCGGCGCGGTTTACGGCGAGAAAGGCCACCAGCCGCTCATCGAAAGCCAGGAACCTGATCCGCACAGCCCGTACGCCGTCAGCAAGCTGGCAGCCGAATATTACGTGCGCACCATTGGCAGTCTGTGGGGCCTGGAGAGCGTAGCCCTGCGGGTGTTCAACGCGTATGGCCCGGGCCAGCCGCTGCCGGCGGCCCACGCCCCTGTTATTCCGCGCTTCTTGCGCCAGGCGCAACAGGGCGGTTCATTGGTCGTCCACGGGGATGGCAGCCAAACCCGCGACTATATCTATATTGACGATGTGGTGGAGGCGATGGCGGCGGCGGCCAGCGCGCAAAACGTCGACCGGCGCGTGATCAATGTGGGCAGCGGCCAGGAAACCAGCGTGCGCGAGTTGGCGCGGCTGGTGGGCGTCGCCGTCGGCCAAAAGGTCGAGGTGCTTTACAGCCATGCCGACAACGGTGGCGTCTCGCGTATGTGCGCCGACATCCGGCTGGCGGCAACCACGCTCAACTTTCGACCCCGCCTAACGCTCGCCGAAGGGCTGACGCTCTGCCTGCAGCGCGACCCGCGCTTTCAAGCACGGCCCGCGGCCGACATCAAGCTGGCTTAGCGCGCGATCCCACCAAATTCGCGCGCGCTGTCCATCAGTGCGCGAAAGTTGGCCTCCGGAATGTCTGGCCACAGGTCACAGCCCGGCCAGACCGCATCGGCGCCGGCTCGCCCGATACGCCGCACCTCGTCGGCCACCGCTTCCGGAGTGCCCTGGCTTAACACGCCCACCGGATCCAAATTGCCGAAGAGCAGCGCCCGCTCGCCGGTAATCTGGCGCGTGCGCGCCAGTTGATTGCACTGATCGACGTTCAAACCGGCTGGCCGACAGTCCAGGAGGTCTTCCACCACCGCATTCGTATCGCCGCACACGCTGACCACAACCGGCCCCGGCAGTTCCGCTACCAGGCGCGCCAGCGCCGGCCGCACCCAGCGCCGGAACGTCCGCGGACCCACCACCTGCGGCGAACCGCCCATGTCATGGATAGTCAAAAAATCGGCGCCGGCCGCGCGATAGGCGCGCCCCACCTGGCTGAGCGCATGGGCCAGGGCCCCAAGCCAGCCAGCAACATCCTGACCCTCGACCGTCTCGGCCAGCCAGGCCTCAGCGCCAAACAACTGCCAACTGAGCGTAAAGGGACCCGGTATCCAGGCTCCAATCGCCACCTGCCTGCCAACACCCGCCCTCAACCGGCGCAGCGCCTCCGCCACCAGCGGCACCCGGCCAGCCACCGCCAGGCCCGCGATCTCCGGCCCGTCGGGACGCAACTGCCCTACGGCCAGAGGACGGTCAACCACTGGCGCCATAAACCCATCGCCATCGGTCTGAAAGTCGACCCCCGCCCCTAACGCTTCGGCTTCCACGCATAGGTCAAATGGGGCAACCGCCGATTCGTATTCAAAGAGCTCAAAGGTAGTCGCGGCCGCGCGCGCCATCAATTCGGCGTCGGTATGGGTGTCACCCAAATGCAGCCCGGCCGCCTGCAGGCCGGAGGCCGTCAGGCTGGGCAGACCGCCAAACACCGGCAGGCGGCCGAGGGCCCGGCCGGCCAGCAGGTTGAGAATGTCTTCACGCGGGCTTGGCATACGGCGGCGGCGCCGGTGGCTGTATGCCGGCCGTGACACGCGAGAAAAGACAGGACCGCAGGAGCCGGTCAGGGGACAACAACCTGGGCCTCGGTTGGGATAGCCTGTGGGGGGAAAGCCAGAACATTCATGAAGATGTCGTTGAAGTCGGTGCGGCCCGACAGCTCCCGGTACTCGATAAATTCTGGCAGCCGATTGGCCGCCTCGCGCTCGCGGAACGACAGCAGGCTGATCTTGGCGCCTTCGCCGGCGGCATTGCCCACCGCCACGATGCGCTCAACGGGCACCCACGGCACCAACCCAATCGCGCGCGCGCTGGCGGGATTGATATAAGAGCCGAACGAGCCAGCCAGCAGCACTTCGTCCAGGTCGTCGGCCGTCCAGTCCATCTCGGCCAGCAGCACTTCCACTCCAGCGGCAATGGCGCCCTTGGCAAACTGCAGCGCCCGCACATCGGGCTGGGTGAGAATGATGTTGTCGGTCTCGTCGCTGAGCCGGAAGCCGCGTATCCCGCGATCGAGGGTCACCAACCGGCTGATGAGAGCCTCCGAGATGCCAGCCGCTCGCGCGTCATCGGGCTTGAGCAGCTTGCCCGAAATATCCACCAGGCCGGCCTTGACCAATTCCGCGACAGCGTCCACCAAGCCCGAGCCGCAGATGCCGATTGGGCGCAAGTTGCCGCCAATGATCTGCAGCGTGACGCCCGCGGGTGTAATCTGCACGCCTTCGATGGCGCCGTCGCTGGCGCGCATACCAGCCTGGATTTGAGCCCCCTCGAAGGCCGGCCCGGCCGGCGCGGCGGTCGATAACGCCCGCTGGATCGAGCCGAGCACGATCTCACCGTTCGTGCCCACATCGATGTACAGCCGCTGCTTGCCATCCTTATTGCGCGCCAGTCCGGTAGCCAGCACGCCGCTGACAATATCAGCGCCCACATAGGCGCCCATATGCGGCAGGGTGCTCAGACGCGCCTGCGGATG
>JAYTFQ010000368.1:0-21711 GCA_043734225.1 Anaerolineales bacterium
TGCAGGCCGTGGACCAGCATGCCCTTGTGCTGTATGAGGTCACCAGCCGGCTCAACACTATCCTCGATCTCGATATGGCTTTGAACGAAGTGGGTCGCCTGGCCCAGGCGGCTTTGGGTGCGGAGCATTGTGTCGTGGTGCCGGCCACCCGCTTTGATCAATTGGACCACCTGGCCTTTCCGGCCACCTATATCCGCCAGGCCATCGAGCAACGCTCCATTCTGGCCCGGCCCGACCTGACCCAGGAGCCAATGTACGATGCGGTGGAACCGGATGACGGGCCGCCGGTGCGCGCCTTGTTGTGTGTGCCGGGCACCATTAACAATGAGGTCCTGGCGCTGCTATATGCCTATCGCCGCGGTGACACGGCTCGTCCGTTTGAGCAGCACGCCGTCAACCTGGCGGTTGGCATCAGCCATCAGGCCGCCTTGACCGTGCAGCGCACGCAGCTTTTGGAGCGCGCCCGCCAGATGGAGCAGTTGGCCATCGTGGACGAGCTGACCGGCCTGTATAACCGCCGCCGCTTTTTCGAACAGTCGGCCTTCGAGTTCCATCGCGCGCAGCGTTATCAACGGCCGCTCTCGGTGCTGATGCTGGATGTGGCCGGTCTCAAAGCCACCAACAGCCGTTATGGTCACACGGCCGGCGATGAGGTGCTGCGGGCTGTGGGGCGCACCTGCAAACGCTCCCTGCGCGAATCGCAGTTCGTGGGCCGCTATGGCGGCGACGAATTTGTGGTGCTGCTGCCTGAGTGCGACCCAGCCGCCGCGTTGAAGGTGGCTGATCGCCTGCAGGCGCACGTGAGCAAGCTGGCTGTGGCGGTCGATTCCCAGGCTGGCCCGCTCACACCCCGCATCGATGTCGGCAGTGCCACGCTCTCTCCAGATATTCCCGATCTGCCGGCGCTGGTTCAAAAAGCTGAGGCCAATCTGGCCCAAATTAAGCGCCCGGCGCTATAATCGGCGCGTGCCTGCCCTCAAGTTCACCAAAGTTCAGCTGTTTGTCACTTGCATTGTCGACAGCCTCTTTCCAGAGGTCGGCGAAGCGACGGTGGCCGTGTTGGAGCGGCTGGGCCTCGAGGTTGAATTTCCTGAGGCCCAAATCTGCTGCGGCCAACCTGGCTACAATGCCGGCTTCCGCGCTGACGCCCGCCGGCTGGCGCTGCACACCCTGGACGTGTTCGAGGCTTCCCCCGCGCCAGTGATCGTGCCCTCTGGTTCGTGCGCCGCGATGTTAGTGCATGGCTTCGCCGATTTGCTTCAGGACGACCCGGCCAACCTGGCGCGCGCCCAGGCGTTGGCGGCCCGCACCTATGAGTTCTCGCAATTCCTCATTGACGGTCTGGGACTCGACCCGGCCACGGTCACGGCCGGCGCCCACCTGGCTGAGAAGGTCACCTTTCACACCTCCTGCCACTTGTTGCGCGGCCTGGGTGTCCAGGAAGCCGGCCAGCGCTTGTTGGGTGCGGTGCCGGGCATTGAGCTCGTCCCGCTGCCCGGGGCCGACCAGTGCTGCGGCTTTGGTGGGTTGTTCTCCGTCAAGCATGGCAACATCTCCAGCGCCATGCTCGACAACAAGCTGGCGGCAGTGCGCGCCACCGGCGCCTCAACAGTAGTGGCCTGCGACATGAGCTGCCTAATGCATATGCAGGGCGGGCTAACCCGCGATGGCAGCGCCGTGAGCTGCCGCCACCTGGCCAGTGTCTTGGCCGAAGCGGCCGCTCCGGCAGCCAGTGAGGCCAGACCGTGACCTTCCAGACGCGCATCGACAAAGCGCTGCACAACGAAACCTTGCAGATTGCTCTGGACCGCAACGCTGAGCGGCGTATCGCCGGCCGCAACCAGGTCTTTGCCGATCTGCCCGACGCTGAAATGGTGCGCGATCGCGGCCGCGCCATCCGCATCGAAACCCTGGCCCATTTGGACCGCTATCTCGAACAGTTCGCCGCCAACGTGGAAGCGCGCGGCGGGCAGGTGCATTGGGCTGCCGACGCGACCGAAGCGCGTGAAATCATCCTGCGCCTGGCGCGTGAATCCGCTGCCCGGCGCCCGGCCGGGCAAGCCGGCCCGCCTATCATCGCCAAGGGCAAGTCGATGGTCAGCGAGGAGATTGGGCTCAATCATGCCTTTGAAGCGGCGGGGATGACAGCGATCGAGACCGATCTGGGTGAGTTCATCGTGCAGTTGCGCGGCGAAACGCCCTCGCACCTCATCACGCCTGCCGTTCACCTGCGGCGGGAAGATGTGTCGGACCTGTTCCATGAACGCTTTGGCATGCCGCCTACCCTGGATGTGACCCAAATGACGGCCGTGGCGCGCACCGAGCTGCGGCGCGCTTTTTTCACCGCGGACTTGGGTCTTTCGGGCGTGAACTTTGGCGTCGCCGAGACCGGCACCATCACTCTGGTGACCAACGAAGGCAATGGCCGGCTGTGCACCAGTGTGCCGCGCGTGCACGTCGCCTTGATGGGCATCGAGCGGTTGGTGCCCACCCTGGTCGATTTGGAAGTGATGATGCGGCTGCTGCCGCGCTCAGCCACGGCGCAAAAGTTGACCTCGTATGTGTCAATGCTCAATGGGCCGCGCAGGCCGGATGAACCCGACGGCGCCGAAGAGCTGCACGTGGTGCTGCTCGACAACGGCCGCTCGCGGGCTCTGGGCGGCGACCTGGCGGAGTCACTGATGTGCATCCGCTGCGGCGCCTGCCTGAACGTCTGCCCGGTCTTTCGCGAAATCGGCGGCCACGCCTATGGCTCAGTGTACGGGGGACCGATCGGCTCGGTCGTCTCTACCGCGCTGTTCGGCACCGAGTTCAACGAGCTGGCCAATGCCAGCACCCTGTGCGGCGCTTGCAAGGATATTTGCCCGGTCCGCATCGATATTCCCACCATGCTCCTCACCGTGCGCGGACGCTATGTCGACTCGGGCCAGCCGCCCGCCTGGCTCAAAGTGGGCATTGCCGGCTGGGCCTGGACCATGGGCGGGACAGTCCGCTATCGCCTGGCCCAGCGTTTGGCGGCATTAGGCACTCGGCTGCTGGCGCGCAATGGCCGCATCCGATCCTTGCCGCCGCCGCTGGACGCCTGGACGAAGCGGCGCGATTTTCCAACCTTTGCCGGACAGACCTTCAAGGACCGCTGGCGCCGCCGCCAGGCTGCCGAAAACGCCGGAAAGACCGGTGGCGCCGCGCCTGCCTCGGATAACAAGGCATGAGTGGCGCAGACTCGCGGGCTAAGATTCTCGGAACCATTCGCCAATCGCTGCAGGGCGCGCGCCACTTGCCGCCCGCGCCCCAGGTAACGCTGCCGCCGGCCGAGGCCTCATCTGGCGGGATGGCCGAGCGTTTCGCCGAGGAGTTGACGAGGCTTAGCGGCACAGCGCTCACGCTGCCAGCCAGACAGGTGGCCGGCTGGCTCCTGGGCGTGATGGCCGAACACCAGGCGACTGATTTGCTGGCGTGGCAGGCGGCGGACCTGCCGGTGCCAGGCTTGCTGGATGCTTTGCAGGCGGGCGGCATTCGCCTGGTGGATACGGCGCTGCCACATGCTGAGCCTGGCCGTACGGCGGCCCTGCAGCGGGTGGAAAAGGTGACCTTCGGGCTGACCGGCGCCGATGCGGGCTTTGCCGAGACCGGCACATTGGCGCTGACCGCCGGGCCCGGCCGTCCGCGCCTGGCGTCGCTGTCGGTGCGCACCCACGTGGCGCTGCTCGACCCGCGCCGCCTGTACCCCTCCTGGGCCGCCTGGCTGGCTGCCGAAGGGCCGGGCGCCGGGCAGCGCCTGGCCGGCTCCAGCAACCTGACTCTGATCACAGGCCCCAGCCGCACCGGGGATATCGAAATGACCCTGACGGTGGGCGTGCATGGGCCGGGCGAGCTGATAGTGGTTCTCGTCGGCTAACCCGACCGCGCCGCGCGGCGGTCGGCGCTATAATGTGGCGAATATATGAGTACCATACCGGCCAACGGCAATTACTTTTACCCCAACCGCATGGGGCGTATTATCTTGCACTCGATGCGCAACGAGTTAGGCGCGCAGCAGTTGTTGGCCGTGCTTCAGGCCGCCGGCCACGAGCGCCTGTTGTCGACCATGCCTCTGGGCAATTTCGACAAGCGCTTCCCCTTTCAAACCGTCAGCGATCTGCAAGCGGCAACCGAGACGGTTTTTGGCGTGCGCGCCGGCCGCCAGGTAAATCAGCGCGTGGGCCGCGGCACCCTGGCGCAGGGATTGAAGGATTTCGATCCAATCCTGGGCATTGCCGACATGCCAATGCGGCTGATGCCCCTGGGCATGAAGTTTCGCGTGGGCCTGGACGTCTTCGCCCGGGTTTTCAATCAATTCACCGATCAGGTCGTCAAGCTCTCCGAGACTGAGACCCATCACTTGTGGATCATTGAGCGCTGCCCGGTTTGCTGGCAGCGTCACAGCGACGAGCCCTGCTGCCAGTTAGCGGGTGGCCTGCTGGATGAAGCGATTTTCTGGGGTACCGGCGGGCGACGCTTCAAAATGGAAGAGATCAGCTGTATCGCGGCGGGGGATGCCACCTGCACGTTTCGAGTCGATAAGCACCCCTTAGACTAACCCCTCGAACAAATCGGTTTCACGCACCTGCTGGCCCTCTGGCACGGGCGGCTGAGCGCGCGTGAACGACTCTTCTCGCTGCATAAAGCGCATAATCGGCCCCAACAGCCCGCGATCCTGCGGCATGCCGGCCAGTTGGCTACGGTGGCAGGCCGAGGCGGCGGATTTCGCCCGCGCGGCTTCGGGCGGAATCCGAACGCGTGCGTGCACCGGAAAATCCACCTCGGTCAGGCTGACCAAATCTACATCATGGTTCGTCCCAAACCGCCGCGGGTCGCGCCCAAACAGCGGCAGCAACCGGACTGCCACCCGCAGCATCGTCCGTGAGAAATAATCGAAATAAAGCTTGTGGGGCTGATAGGCTGGGCCAGCCTCTGGAAACTGCGCCGGGTCGCCGGCGGCCTGGAACGCCTTCACCGTGGCATTGTGTATGACGATGTGATCGGGATGGCGGTAGCCGCCGATGGGGTCGAACGTGTAGATCACTTGCGGACGCAGGTCGCGGATGACTTTGACGACGCGCCCGGTGACCTCCTCCAACGGCGCGGCCGCCAGCGCCCCCGGGGCGGTGTTGTTGGGCGAGCCGGGCATGCCCGAGTCGCGGTAGCCCAGATGGATGACATCTTTCAGGTGCAGCGCTTCGGCCGCGCAGGTCAGCTCCGACCAGCGCATGTCCCCGGTGCTGGCGTGGCCCGCCAGGTGCTCGACGGACGCTTCCCCCACTTCTCCGCGGGTGGCACAGGCATAATAGACCCTGGCCCCTTCCAGAGCATATTTGGCCAGGGTTCCGCCCGCCCCGAACGATTCGTCGTCCGGGTGGGCGCCGACAAACAGCAAACAGCGATCCATTGCAATCGGCATGGTTTGGGATCATACCTCATTCCCGAGCAAAAGAGGGGCCGCTGTCCATGCTAGAATAGCGCTCATGTCTACCACTGCCCCGCTGCGGGCCGCCGTCCGCCCCAGCGCGCCGCCCGTTGCCAGCTCGGCCGAGCTTCTGGCGCGTCTCAGCGCCAACATTCAGTTGGCGGCGGTGGTGGCGCCAGACAAGCTCAAGCTAATTCTGGCCGCACTGCTGGCCCGCGGCCATTTGCTACTAGAGGATGTGCCCGGCATCGGCAAGACCCTGGTGGCCAAGGCCCTGGCCCGCTCGCTGGCGGCGGATTTCAAGCGGGTGCAGTGCACGCCCGACCTGCTGCCCAGTGATATCACCGGCAGCAGCCTTTATGACCAGCGCCGGCAAGAGTTTGTGTTTGTGCCCGGGCCGTTATTTGCGCATGTGGTGCTGGTAGATGAAATCAATCGCGCTACCCCGCGCACGCAATCCGGTTTGCTGGAGGCGCTGGCCGAGGGTCAGGTGACCACGGATGGCGTGACGCGCCCCTTGGGGCAGCCGTTTTTTGTCATCGCCACCCAAAACCCGGTGGAAACCACCGGCACCTTCCCGCTGCCCGAAGCTCAACTCGACCGTTTCTTGTTTTCGCTGACTCTGGGTTACCCCGGCGAGGCGGCCGAGGTGTTGATCTTGGAGCGCGAGGAACATGCCGACCCGCTCGAGCGTCTGCAGCCGGTGCTGGGATTGGAAGAAGTGCGCCAGCTTCAGGCGGCCACCCTGGCCGTGGCCGTGGCCCGGCCGTTGAAAGAGTATATCGTTCGGCTGATCAACGCCACCCGTGGGCACCCGGAAGTGATTTTGGGTGCCAGCCCGCGCGGCGGCGTGGCGCTGCAGCGCGCCTCGCAGTCCATGGCGCTGCTGGCCGGGCGTGACTTTGTCACACCTGACGATGTGAAGGCCGCGGCGCCGGCCGCTCTGCCGCACCGCATGCTGGCGCGCCAGCGCGGCCTGCTGGCTGCGCAGCTAATCATCGCGGAATTATTGCTGAAAGTGCCCGTGCCAGTTTAGCCGGGCAAGGTGGATGGCATGTTTAGAAAAATCCCGTGGGGCAAGATGATCCGCAGTTGGTGGGGGCGTTCGATTGCCGGGGCCTTTCTCGGCGGGCTGTTGGTGGCCTTTGCCAACATCAACACTCCTGGCGTATTCCTCTTCGGCATGGCTGCCGGCGCCATCGCATTATTCCTGTTGGGCCGCCTGCAGTAGGCGCCAGGGGCCGGGGAAGGCCGTGCGGGTCACGCATCGCGGCTGGGCGGTGCTGGCGATAGCCCTGCTCTTCTGTTTTTTCGCCAATCAAACTCAAGTCGGCTGGCTGTACGTCTTCTCGGCCCTGGCTGCTGGGCTGTGGCTGACCACGCTATTGCTGCCGCGCCGCGCGTTGCGGCGGCTGGCGGTCACCCGCCGCGTCAATGGCTCCGCCAGCGGCGCCGATTTGGAGCTTCACGCTGGCCAGCCGGTCACCCTCGAAGTCAACCTCGAGAATACCTCGCGCCTGCCGGCCCTCTTGCTGCGCGGAACGGAGCGCTGTGCCCTGGCCCCGCTGGCCGACCAAAACCAAATCCTGTATTTTCCCGCCCTCCCCGGCCGCAGTGCCGCTCAGCTCGTGATTGAAACCACCTGCGCTCGGCGTGGCTGGTTCTCGTTCGGCCCGCTGCGGGTTGAGACCGGCGCGCCGTTTGGCCTTTCACGCGCGCAGCGGGCAGTGGCGGCATCCGGGCCCGACGGTGTGCTGGTGTTTCCCGAATATCGGCCGCTGGAACACATGGACTTGTTTGACCGGCGTCCGGCAGTCGAGACCAGCGCGGCCCGCGCGGGCGCCTCGGGCGAGTTTGTGGGCGTTCGCGACTATCGTCCCGGTGATCCGCGCCGCAACGTTCACTGGCGCAGCACCGCTCGCGCCGGCCGGCTGATCGTCAAGGAGTTTGCCGAAGAGACTCAACCCGCTTTGACTCTGGCGCTTGATCTTCGGGCGGCTTCGGCGTTGGGGCCGGGTGGCGACACGCTCGAGTTGGCGATTAAGGCGGCCGCTAGCCTGGCCAATGCCGCGCGCCAACGCCAGCTGCCGTTCAGCCTGGTCAGCAACAGCCGCGCCTGGCCGGCGCCGCCCGGCCCGTTGAGCTGGTGGGCGTTGATGAGTTACCTGGCGCGCGTGGCCGCCGAGGGCGACGCGCCGTTCGACGAGTGTTTGCGCCGGTTGCCGCCCGGCACCTTTGTGGCCGCTATTCTGCCGGCGCCAGATCCTGACGTCCTGGCGCCGCTGGCCGACTTGCGCCGGGCCGGCCTGGGTGTGATGGCGGTGCTCATCGACCCAGCGCCTTTTCTGATTGGGGCCGATGGCCACGCTTATGGTGTGGAAGCCCGCCGCCTGGCGGCGGAACTGGAATCGACCGGAATTGAAACACGGCTCTTGGGGGCCGCGCCGGACTGGGAAAGGGTGCTGGCCGGATGAAATTCTTCGGCTCGCGCGCGAAACGGACTCCTGCGCTGGCTGAGCGCTCAGGCCGACTGCGGCTGCTGGCGGCGCTGGCCGCGCTGCCGCCGGTGTTGGCGCTGGCCTGGGTGGGCCTGTTGTGGGTGCCGGCGCTGCTGGCGCTGCTGGGCCTGGCGGCCGGCCACTATTACAGTTGGCGGATTGCTGGCCGGCCGAAGGCGCCGCGGCTGGGCCGGGTGTTGATCTTCGTCACTCTACACCTGGCGCTCATTTGGATGTGCGCAGGGCTGTTCATCGGCTCGCCGCTGCCGCAGGCGCAGTTTGCGCTGTACGCGCTGGCCATCACCAGCTTTGATCTGCGTACGCGCGGCAATTTGATGGCCTCCTTGGGGATTGGCCTGGTGGTCATTTACGTGGCGGCTACTCTGGCGCGTGACTACAGCCTGGTGCTGTTTGTCCTGGGCTACCTGGCGCTGGCGCTGGCCGTCCTGTATCAGGCGGAAGTGGAGGATGCGAGCCTGGGCGCGCGGGCCAAGGCGCCGCCCATTGGCGCGGCAGGCATCTCGGCCCCTTCCAATCGCTGGACTGTCGCTCGGCTGCTGGGCGGGCTGGGGGGTGGGGCGCTGCTGGCGGCGTTCGTGGTGTTCGCGTTCACGCCGCACTTCGCCAGCCGGCCGCTCATCCCGCCCTTCTCGCTCAACTTGCCGGTCCCGCGCGGGGTCACCTCGCAGATTGTGAACCCGGCGTTGCCGTTGGTCCAGATCAATGGCTGGTCCAACCAAAAAGGCGACTACTACTACGGCTTCGATACGCGCCTGGACCTGACCTATCGCGGCGGGTTGGCCGACGACGTCGTCATGTATGTGCGCTCACCGGCCTGGAGCTACTGGCGCAGCCATTCGTACGACACCTACACCGGCAGCGCCTGGGAGCAGCGCGACACCCGCCTGGTCGATCTCGCCCAGGACGGGCGCCAGATCTATTTTCAGCTGCCGGCCGACAGCCAGGCCCTGGGCGATGAGGTGGTGCAGACTTTCTACCTGGTGCGGGATCAGCCAAATCTTGTCTTTGCCGCCTACCGGCCGGTGGAAGCGTACATCAACACCCGCTCGCTGGCCCTGGACGCTGGCGATGGGCTGCGGGTCGGCGAGCCGATGCCGAGCGGCACCACCTACACCATTGTCTCTCGCCGGCCCAACTTTTCAGCCGAGGCCCTGCGCGCCGCGCCGGCCACCTATCCGCCGGAGGTGGCGCGCAAGTATCTGGCTCTGCCCGGCAATATTTCAGCGCGTGTCCGCGCGCTGGCCCTGCAATTGACGACCAACGCGCCGACCGCCTACGACAAGGCCGTCGCGCTGCGCGACTACCTGCTGACCATCCCCTATGATTTCTATCCGCCGCCGCAGCCGCCCGGCAGCGAAACGGTGGACAATTTTCTGTTTGTGGATCAGCGCGGCGTGTGCGAACAGTTTGCCACCTCGCTGGCTGTGATGCTGCGCACGCTGGACATCCCGGCCCGGCTGGTGGCCGGCTACGGCGCGGGCCAATACAACAGTCTGTCTGGTTACTACACCGTGCGCGCTTCAGATGCGCACGCCTGGGTGGAGGCCTATTTTTCCGACTATGGCTGGGTGCCGTTCGACCCCACGCCCGGTTGGACCGCCTCGCCCTATACCGCGCCGGTGCAGCAGTGGCTGTTCTCCAGCGCGCTCAAGGGCTTGCCGTCGCTGCCGCTGGGCGATGTGGCCGCCGCCGGCGCCGCGCTGTTGGGCGCGGCAAGTGTGCCGGTCTTTGCGCTGTTGGCTATTGGTGTTCTGGTTCTTGCCGGCTGGCTGTTCTGGCTCGGCTGGAAGCAATTGCAGCGCGACCGTCCGGCCGGCTTTGCAGCCATTGACAGCAACGCCAACCGCCGGCGTATACTGGCCGCTTATCTGGCCGGCCAGCGCCGCATGAAGCGCTTCCGCCGTCCGGCGGAGACGCCCAGCGAGTTTGCCCGGCGCGTCGGCCAGACCGACTGGGACGAGGTCACTCTGGCTGCGGAGCAGGCCGCTTACCGGCCCGCCGCGCCAGCCCAATCTTTATCGCAAAGGGTGCAAAAACTAGTTGGCCGCTTAAAACCTTGAGTACCACCACCCCGACCTTGTTCGGCCCGGTCATTTCCTTTACGCTCCGACCTCCGTCGCGCCTTCACTCCCCCAGCGCTGCCACCGCCTCCGGTGTCCCCACCGCCACCCCGCGCGCGTTGGCATCAATCCGCTTGAGCAAGGTCGTCAGCACATCTTTGGCGCCTAACTCCACAAATGTGGTCACGCCCTGCGCCAGCATGTAGCGCACCGATTCCGTCCAGCGCACCGGCGATATCAGTTGCGCCGGCAGCTCGATCCGGATGTCGTTCGGGTCGCTCAGCGGCGATGCCTGCACATTGCCAACCACGGCCGGGATGGGCGCGATGAACGGCATCCCGTCCACCATCCGCCGGAAGTCTTCGACAGCCGATTGCATCAGCGGTGAGTGGGCGGCGATGGAAACCGGCAGCTTGAGCGCGCGTTTGGCCCCGCGCGCCTTGGCCAATTCCATGGCCTTCTCCAGCGCGGCCAGGTCGCCGGAGATCACCACCTGTCCCGGGCAATTGTCGTTGGCCACTTGCACCACGCCGCCGGTTTGGGCCGCGGCCTCCGCGCACACTTCCATCAGCGCTGGCGCGTCCAGGTTCAAGATAGCGGCCATGCCGCCGGGCGCGCGCTGGCCGGCGGCTTTCATCACCTCACCGCGCCGTCGCACCAGAGCGATGCCATCCTCGAATTCGAGCGAGCCGGCAGCCACCAGCGCCGAAATCTCGCCAAGCGAGTGGCCGGCCATCAGGGCGGGGGGATGCTCGCCCAGCCGCTCATGCAGCGCGCGCAGCGCTGCCACTGAGCAAGTCAGCAGAGCCGGCTGGGCGTTCAGCGTGTTGGTCAGCTCAGCCTCCGGCCCCTCCCAGCACAATTGCGACAGCTTGAAACCGAGATACTCATCCGCCTCGGCGAATGTCGCGCGCGCCGCCGCTGAGCTCTGGGCCAGCTCCTTGCCCATGCCCACGAATTGCGAGCCCTGCCCGGGAAAGACGAAGGCGGTGGTTTTGTAATCAAGCATGGTGACGACCTCTATATGGGACGCGAAGCGTGGGGGAATGGGGGTGTGGGAGCAGACGACAGCATGCCAGGTGTGAGATGATCATTGACGTTTATTGCTAGGTAGCAAAAAGGCCGCACATCGCGGCCTTCGTTGCAGGCGTTTCAACTGGCGGTGCGTCCGTCTAGCGTGGTTTTACTCCCGCACGCCCCAACGCCCACACCCCCACACTTGCTCTAGCCCTTCTCTTCCTTCTTGATGACGATGACTTCTTTGCCCTCGTAGTGCCCGCAATTGGGGCAGACGGTGTGCATGGGGCGCATCTCGCCACAGTTCTGGCACGCCACCAGGGCAGGGCCGGTCAGGGCGTCATGGGCGCGCCGGCGATCGCGGCGGCCCTTGGAATGCTTACGTTTCGGATGGGGCGGCATGGCTTCGTTCCTTGTTCTTGTGCTTCAGCGAGCATCACGCAAAATAATGCCTGCCGCTTGGGCAGGCAACGGGCCACATTATAGACGCGGCCAGCCATAGTGTCAAGCCAAGTTACTGGCCTGCTCCATTCACCGGCACCGCCCGCTCGGCCCGGATACGCGCGATGCCGTTGCGGGCCTGGTTCAGCGACTTGACCAACTCGGCTTCGAGCTTGGTCAGCACTTCCAGCGTGTAATCATCGGCCTCGGCCCGCACCTGCTCCGCGTCGGCGCGGGCGGCGTCCATCAACTGGTCGGCCTTGGATTGGGCCGAAGCCACCAGGTTCTCCCGGCTCACCAGTTGCTCGCCCTTTTCCTTGGCCAGTTGCACCGTGCGGGCTGCCTCTTCCTGCGCCTGGGCCATGATCCGGTCGCGCTGCGCCAGCACTTGCTGGGCCTTCTTCACTTCTTCGGGGATTGAAACCCGCATCTGGTCGATAATCTCCAGCACCCGGTCCTCATCCACCATCAGCTTGTGACTGAGGGGAATCGCGGTTCCAGAGTTGAAAACTTCTTCCAGGCGGTCGACTAAATGCAGAATATCCATGCCATCCTCCCCGATGGGGATGATCGAGTTATGTCGGCTAAAGATACACCGATTGTGGTTGGAACGCAATTCCGGCTTAAAACGCGCTGCGGCTCGCCTCAGTCGCGCAGCGACGTCATCGAAACGATTTTACCGCCGTCCTCGCCCAATTCCAGAAAACGCCGCTTAAGCGCTGCTTCCACCGGGCCAGACACCATCGTGCTCACATCGCCGCCCAGCGACGAGATTTCGCGCACCGACGTCGAACTCAGAAAGGTGTGCTGCTCGCTGGTAATCAGCGACACCGTCTCAATAGCGGGTTTCAGCCGGTGGTTGGCCAGGGCAATGCGAAACTCGTGCTCAAAATCTGAAAACACCCGCAGCCCGCGCACCATCACCTTGGCTCCCACCGTCTGGCAAAAGTCGACCGTTAGCCCGCTGTAGCCGGTCACATTGACATTCGACAGGTTCATCCGGTCCATCGAAGCGCGCACCAGGGCCAGCCGGTCGTCGGGCGAGAACAGCAGCGACTTGAGTGGCTTGTCGTAAACAGCAATCAACAGCTCGTCAAACAGCGACGCCGCGCGGCGGATGATGTCTTCATGTCCGAAGTGGATGGGATCGAATGTGCCCGGATAAACTGCCAGGATTTTCAAACCGCTTCTCCCCGCGCGCCAGCGTTCCGGCCAGCGCTTTAGCTTTTGTCGCCCGACCCGGGTGTCCAAAACTGCTGGAACAGGCCGGCCAGCAGTTGGTGCTCCGGCGCCTGCAACTCCGGATCGCGCTCGAAGATCTGGCGCGCGGCCCGGCGGGCCTTCTCAATGGTCTGCACATCGCTCAGTTGGGCCATGCGCATCACCCCATAGCCGGACTGGCGCGTGCCCAGGAAGTCGCCCGGCCCGCGCAGCTCCAGGTCCTTCTCGGCCAGGAAGAAACCGTCCTGCGACTGTTCCATGGCCTGCAGCCGGGCGTCGGGCGGCTCGCCATTGCCCAGGTTGTCGGGCACCAGCAGGCACACCGAGGCGTGCTCGCCGCGGCCCACCCGCCCGCGAAACTGGTGCAGCTGTGCCAGTCCAAAACGGTTGGCGCCTTCAATGAGCATGACGGTGGCGTTGGGCACGTCCACGCCCACCTCCACCACCGACGTGCTCACCAACACCTGGTACTCGCCGGCGCGGAAGCGTGTCATCACGAAGTCTTTTTCGTCCGGCTTCAATCGCCCATGCAGCAGGCCCAGCTTGAAGTCGGGAAACACATCGCGCTGCAGGCGCTCGTGCTCGGCCACCGCCGCCTTGGCGTCTATTTTTTCGGACTCTTCGACCAGCGGGAAGATGATAAAAGCTTGCCGGCCTTCCACCAGTTGGTTGCGGATGTAGGCATAGCCGCGCTCACGTTCTTGGGCCTTGATCAGTTTGGTGGTGATCGGCTGGCGGCCAGGCGGCATCTCGTCCAGCAGGCTCAAATCCAGGTCGCCGTATATAGTCAGGGCCAGCGAGCGCGGGATGGGCGTGGCCGTCATCACCATCAGGTGCGGGCTGGCCTGCTGTGGGCCTTCGCCTTTGGCGCGCAAGGCCGCCCGCTGGCTGACGCCAAAGCGGTGCTGTTCGTCCACGATCACCAGCCCCAGGTTGGCAAACGTGACTGGCGCCTCAATGAGCGCGTGTGTGCCGATGATGGCCTTGATCTGGCCTGACGCCAGACCGGCATAGATGGCTTCTTTTTCGCTGGTGGGTGTGGAGCCTTGCAGCAGCCGCACCGCGCCTTGATCACCCGCCACGGGCGCCAGCATTTTTTGCAGGGTTTGAAAGTGCTGCTCGGCCAGGATGCTGGTGGGCGCCATGATGGCTGCCTGCGCGCCGCACTGAATGGCCGCCGCCATGGCCACGGCCGCCACCGCGGTTTTGCCCGAGCCGACGTCGCCCTGCAGCAGCCGGTTCATCGGCACATCCCGCGCCAGGTCGGTGCGGATATCGGCCACCGCGCGCTGCTGCGCGCCCGTCAGGGCATATGGCAGACTGGCCACGAACGACTGCAGCCACTCGTCCGCCACGGCCAACGGTCGGCCGGAATGTGATTGCCATTCGCGTCGCTGGCGCTGCGAGCCCAACTGCAGCAGCAGCAGTTCATCAAAGGCCAGCCGGTGCCGGGCGGCCTCCAGTTTGGCCTGGTCGTCGGGAAAGTGGATCTGGGCCAGCGCCTCGCTGTAGCGCATCAGGCCCGCCTCGGCCACTAGGGCAGCCGGCAGCGGGTCAATTTGTTTGGGCGCCCAATACTGCACCACCTGCGCGGTTAGCTTTCGGATCGCTTTCTGGCGCAGGTCGGCGTTCGCTGGATAGACGGGGACGATGCGGCCGGTGCTTAGCAGCTCGTGGTCCAGGTCCTCCCACTCTTCCGGCACGATGGTCAGACGGCCCAGATATTGGCTGATGCGGCCCGAAATGACGACCTGCCGTCCGGGCGTGAATTGCTTGGCCAGATAATCCTGATTGAAAAAGGTCACTTCCAGCGCGCCGGTGGTATCCGATAGGATCACCTTCAGCATCTTGCTGTGGCCGCCCCGGAAGGGGCGCACAGTCGCTTCCCAGACGGTGGCAATGACGCTGCAATCCTCGCCGAGCTGCAGCCGGTTAATGGTCTTCAGGCGCGAGTAATCGTCATAGCGGCGCGGGAAGTGCAGCAGCAGATCGCGCAGGGTGGTGATGCCCAGCCGCGCAAAATCAGCAGCGGTTTCAGGCCCAACACCGTGCAGCACGGTTAATGGGGCCTCAATGCCGGCCGCCGTGTTGAGCGGCTCGGCGGCGCGCAGCGGCTTCGGTGTCATGGCCTTGCGTGGGCGCGGGTCGAGCGGCTCCTCGCTGTAGTCAGTCGATTCGCCGCGGCGCCCGCGTGGCAGCTGTGGCAACGCTGGCGGCTTGGGCGGTTTGGGCGGCCGGGCGGGTCTGGGCTGGGGCTGTGGGCGCGCCTGCTCGGCAGGCGCGGCCGGCGTGGGCGAAGCCGCCGGTGTGGGCGAAGCCGCCGGTGTGGGCGTCTGAGCCGCGGCTGCGTCGGGCGTAGGCGCGGCGCCGGGCGTAGTCATATTTGGCGCGCTCGGCGCCGGTTTGGCCGGCGGCTCGGAGTAGGCTCTGGTCAGTGCGTTTGGAGCTCTGGGTTGGGGCGCTGGCCGCGGGTTGGCCGGCGCTGGGCGCGTCTCAGACCGCGCCTCAGTTCGTGGATCAAACCGGCGCTCCGGCGGCGGCGTTGGCCGTTGCGCCGCCGGCCAGGGGCTCTCGCCCGCCCGCTCGGGCCGGCGTGGTGCGGCTGCGGCTGCGGCTAGAGTCTGGCTGGGGCGGGGCGGGGCGGCTGGAGTGCTGGCGGCGGGTGGCGGCGTGCTGGCCGCCGCCTGGGCCAGGCCATGCAGTGCCTGAACCGTTGCCGCGCGTTCCGTGGCCGATTGCTCGCTGTAAAGGCGCACCAGGTTGGCGACGTTTGCGATAAAGGCCGGGTCCATGTTCGCCCGCCGAGCGTTCGGTTCCCAGAAATTCAGCATCTTTGGCAGCCCGCCGATAACGGCAGTATTCGGATAGCCGTTCTTCGTCTCGAGCGCCAGGACCTTGTTCAATTGTTCTAGGGCAGGGTTCATGAGCTCGATTCTACCATTACCGCGGCTAATCCGATGGCGCCCGGTCCGACATGCGTCCCGATGACGGCCGTGGCCTCAACCAGCACCGGCGGCTGCCGCACCCGCGGCGCCAACCGTTGCGCCATGGCGGCCGCGTCGTCCGGGTTGCTGGTGTACAGCACAGCCAGCCGCGCCAGCGGACCCAGCGCCTCTACCCGCGCCGCCATCTCCTCGCGCACTTTTTGGCGTGTGCGCACCCGTGCCAGCGCAATCACCTGGCCATCGCGCACCTCCAGCAGCGGCTTAATTTGCAGCAAGTCGCCCAGCCTCGTCGAAAGCAGGCTGGCCCGCCCGCCGCGGCGCAGATATTCGATCGTGTCCAGCGCGGCCAACAAACGCACCCGCGCCTGGGTGGAGCGCACCGCCTGCAGCACATCCTCGCGCGAGCCGCCCGCCTCGGCCGCCTCGGCGGCGGCCAGCACCTGCCAGCCCATTCCCATCGAGGCTTGCTGCGAGTCGATCAGGCTCACCTGCTCACCCAGCGGCTCGGCGCCCAGGCGCGCGGCGTTGTAAATGGCGCTCAGCGTGGCGCCCAGGTGGATGGCCACCACCTTGGCCTCGCCGCACGAGCGATAAGCGGCCTCGAAGTCGGCCGTGGACGGCGCGGCGGTGGTTGGCAGCGGATTGAGGTGGGGCAGGCGCTGGTAAAACTCGGTGCGCGTGATGTCTAGCCCATCGCGATACGACTTGCCCCCGATGTTCAGCAGCGAGCGCACCACCACAATGTTATAGCGCGCCACCAGGTCAGCGGGCACATCGCCGTTTGAGTCAGTCACCACGCGAACCGGCAAGCGCGGCACGGTGGGTGGGCTAACCTTTGGCTTTGCGCGGTCGCGGCTCTTCGTCGCGCAGCCGGCCGCTTTGGGCCACATGCGGGCCTTCGGGCTCACCTTCGCCTTCAAAGACCATCACGCCCATCGCGTTCGGGCCCACAAGGGTGGCCAGTGACGGCCGGTAGGCTAGCACCGGCCAGGTGCGGTCCGGAAATTCCAGCGCCAGCCGCTCCAGCAACAAACGCGTATCTTCGTTGGTGACAGCCGAGCCCTGTAGGATCGCCAGGCGCTCGATATTGGAAAACTCGACCACAAACTCGACCAGTTTTTCGATGGCCTGCTGGCGTGTGCGCACTTTTTCCATTGGCACCAGGTCGCCGTCTTCCAGGGTCAGGAAAGGTTTAATGCCCAGCATGGCGCCTAGCACGGCCTGCGCCTTGCCAATGCGCTCGGCATTCGCCAGAAATTCCATGGTCTCGATGAAAAATACGGCGTACATCCGCGGGATCATGCCGCGCACGATCCGGACAATATCGTCTTGCGTGGCGCCGGCCTCGGCTGCCCGCGCGGCGGCCTCCACCAGCAGGCCCAGGCCGATCGAAGTCGACAGCGAGTCGATAATCTGGATCTTGCAGCGTCCCAGCACTTCATCGGCGCCGGCGCGCGCGTTGTGCAAGGTGTGGCTCAGCCGGCTCGACACGTGAATGGACACGATGTTGCCGTTCTGCTGGCAGATGCTCTCATACACGCTGGCGAAATTCTTAGGGGTCGGGGCGGTCGAAGTCGGAATCGGCGCGCCTTGGGCCAGTTCGCGGAAGAAGCGCTCGTTATCGATGTCCACGCCATCCTGGAAGGTGGTCGCGCCGAAATGGATCGAGAGCGGCACGACTGTCACTTGATGTTTGGCTGGAAAATCCGGGTCGAAGAAGTGCGCGCTGCTGTCGGTAACAATATGGACTTTGGACATTCGTTATTCCACCGAAAGAATATAGTGATAATAAGATTGGCCGCCCGCGTGGCATTGCACTTCGTAGCGCGGCTCAGGGTACCGCGCCTGGATGGCGGCCTTCATGGCCTGCGTTGCCTGCTCGCTGACCTCCGCGCCCGAATAAAGCGTGATCAGATCGTGGTCCTGGGCCGACATGATCTCCAGCAGCCTCAGGACCACCTCGGCCAAATCGTGGCCGCTGGTCACCAGCACCCCATTGTGCAGGCCAATGATATCGCCTTCGCGCACCGCCACGCCGTTGATCTCCACCGTGCGGCTGGCGGTGGTTACCTCGCCCGTCTCCACGCCAGTCAGGGCCTGCTCCATTTCGGCGCACACCGCCTCCGGGTCGCCTTCGCCATCCGGCGCCAGCTTCAGCAGCGCCGCAATGCCCTGCGGCATCGTGCGCGACGGCACCACCCGCACATGCTTGCTGCTCAGGCTGGCCGCCTGTTGCGCGGCCAGGATGATATTCTTATTGTTAGGCAGCACAATGATTTCGTCGGTGCCGAGGCTGTCAAACGCCTTCAAGAATTCTTCTGTCGATGGGTTCTTGGTTTGCCCGCCGCCCACAATGGCCGCCGCGCCCAGCGAAATGAGCATCCGCGAAAGACCCAGCCCCGGCGACACGGCCACAACGGCTAGATGGCCCGGTGCTACGGCTTTCACCGGCAGTTCGGGCTCGGCACCTTGCAACGCCTCCACCTGGGCCAGCAGGTTTTCCATGTGCACGTTAACCACCGTGCCCCATTCCTCGGCCAGTTTGATCGGGTCCTCGCGGCGCGATTTGAGCAAGTGAATGTGGACGCGATACAGCCCGTCGCCCTCGCCCACCTGAATGGAAGTGCCCATGGCTTCTAGGTTGGCATACATGCTGGGCAAGTTCATCTCCACCCGCGGCCGAAAGTCGACCACCACTTCCCATTCCTGTCCCGGTTCCACTGAGTTCATGGCCGTCCCCACCGCGGATAGGCTCAGCGGTGCCACCAGGGTTAGCAGGTTTTCGTCCAGCCGCTGTCCCTTCAGATAGCGCAGCATGCCCTCGAAAATCAGTGCCAGTCCCTTGCCGCCCGAGTCGACCACGCCGGCTTGCTTGAGCAGCGGCAGCAGCTCGGGCGTGCGCGCGACGGAGGCTTGGGCCGCCGCCACCACGGCTTCCAGCACCGTGCGCAAATCCGCCGTGCGGCCGCTGGCCTCGTAGGCCGCCTCGGCCCCGGCCGCGGCGTCTTTGATGACGGTCAGAATAGTGCCTTCCACCGGCTTGACCACGCCGCGGTAGGCCGTGGCGCTGGCGACTTGCAGCGCCTGCACCACCATGCCGGCGTCAAAGGCCTCAGCTCCGTTCAAGCCACGCGCGAAACCGCGCCAGATCTGAGACAGGATGACGCCAGAATTACCGCGCGCGCCCATCAGCGCGCCCTGTGCCACCGCCAGTGCCACTTTGCTGACGTTGGTCTCGGTGCTGTTCTCGATCTCCTTGTACGCGGCCTGCATGGTCAACAGCAGGTTGGTGCCGGTGTCGCCATCCGGCACGGGGAAGACGTTCAGGGAATTCACCAGTTCGTGGTTGGCGTCCAGCCACTGCAGCGCCGCGCGGGTGAGCCGGCGCATGCCAAAGCCGTCGCAGCGCGGCAGCAAGATGGCCAGCTTGATTTGGCGTTCTACCAGAGTTTGATCCACGTTGTCGGCCGCCACGGGTATGGTCGTCGTTTTCAAGCGTCGGGTCCGCTCACGCGCAGGCCCTGCACGTGCACATTCACATCCCCAATGGGTTGGCCCAGCGCCTTTTCCACCTGAAACCGAACCGCGTTGGCCACGCTGCCCGCCACCGATGAGATGCGCGTGCCGTATTCAACGATGATGTACAGGTTGATGTCGAGGGCCGCGTCGCCTAACAGCACTTCCACGCCCAGGCGTGGGTCACGCGTCAGGCGGTTGGTGATGCCCTCCACGACATTCTTGGCCGCCATGCCCACCACGCCATAGGTCGTCAGCACCGCCTGGCTGGCAATGGTGGCAATGGCCTCCGGCGATACTTCAATGCTGCCCAGCGGATTCGTATCTTGCGTCATAAGGCTCTGGGTTGAAAGAAACGCTCGTTTATGGTACTATGCCGCCCGCGAAACAGACAGAAAGTTAAGGACTAAAACTACCATGGCAAAATGTGCAACTTGCGGCAAGGTGCCGGTCGTCGGGCGCAATGTGTCTTACGCCAAAAACCACACCCCGCGTCTTTTCCGGCCGAACCTGCAAAAGGTTTCGGTGTACGATCCCAAGACCCACAAGACCGTTCAGAAGACCTTGTGCACCAAGTGCATCAAGGCGCTCTCTAAAGTCGCGTAATTCGGGCCTTTTCAGAAACGGGCCGGTCCTCGGAAACGAGGGCCGGCCTTTTTTTGCGTTTGCCAGCTGGGCTATGGCAATCAACCGAACGCCGCCACGCTTTGCCGCAGCCGCGCAATTGACTCGCCGATCGGCTGGCCGGTCTTGAACACCGCCGTGGCCGCCACCAGCACGCTGGCGCCCGCCTCTGCCACCAGCGGCGCTGTCTCGGGGTCAATCCCGCCGTCGACCTGAATATCGAGCTCGCTCTGGCGTTGGCCGCGCCCGGCCTCCGCCCATTGGCGCAGTTGGCGCACCTTGTTCGCCACCGCCGGAATGAACACCTGGCCGGAAAAGCCGGGGTTTACCGTCATGGCCAACACCAAATCGACATCGTTCAGAATTTCGCTGACGGCGCCGGCGGGCGTGGCAGGATTGATGGCCACACCGGCGCGCTTGCCCAGCTCTTTGATCTGCTGCACGGTGCGGTGCAGATGCCGGCAAGCCTCCACGTGCACCGTCAGGCGGTCCGCGCCGGCCGCCGCAAAGGCCGCCAGATAGCGCTCGGGTGCCTCAATCATCAAATGCACGTCGAGCGGCAGGCGCGTGGCGCGCCGGGCCGCTTCGATAATCACCGGTCCCATCGTGATGTTGGGCACAAAATGCCCGTCCATCACGTCCAGGTGGATCCAATCCGCCCCGCCAGCTTCACACTCGGCAATCTGCTCGCCGAAACGCGTAAAATCGGACGATAAGATTGAGACCGCGATTTTCATGGCTCGGTCATGATACACGACGGGTGACGTAAAATCAAGGATGCCGGCCATCCAAAAGGCCGTAAGTGCCGGCAAAAACGATGTTGCGGATGCCTTCGCTGGCCAAAAATTCATGCGGAAATCCCAGGTCAATTGGGTTGGCCGCTTCCAGCCGCTGCAGGTGCTCCAGGCTCAGCTCGAACGTCAAACAGTCGAGATTGTCCTGAATGTGCGCCACCGACCTGGCGCCCAGGACCGGGACGATTGTGGGGGCCTTGGCTGTCTGTTGGCGCACCCAGTTAATCGCCACCTGTGAGGGGCTGTGGCCCACCTCGCCCGCCACAGCCATCACCGTTTCCGCCAGGCGCAGTTGCGCCTCACTGGCCGATGAATTGCGGCGCGGCTCCGAGCCGGCCTGGTTGTATTTGCCGGTCAGCGTGCCGGCGCCCAGCACCGACCACGGCGTGACGGCTAGGCCAAACGCCTTGGCCATCGGCAGCAGGTCGCGCTCCACGCTGCGGTCCACCAGGTTATAGCGCACCTGCAGCGCTGCAAACCGCGACCAGCCGCGCAGCTCGGCCAGCGTGTTGGAAGCCGAGACGACCCAGGCCGGCGAATCGGAGATGCCCACGTACAGCACCTTGCCCTGCCGCACCAGGTCGTCCAGTCCGCGCATCACTTCCTCGATTGACGTGGTGAAGTCCCAGGCGTGCAGCCACAACAGGTCGATGTAGTCCGACTTCAAATGGCGCAAGCTGGTCTCCACCGAATTCATCATGTTCTTGCGATGGTTTCCGGCGGCATTCGGGTCGCCCTGGCGGCGCGCCAGCGTGAATTTCGTCGCCAGCACGAAATAATCGCGCTCGCCCGCGGCGAAATCGCCGACATAGCTTTCGGCCGTGCCGTTGGTGTAGTTGACCGACGTATCGATAAAGTTGCCGCCCTGCTTCACATAGCAATCCCAGATCTTGCGGCTCTCTTCCTTGGACGCCCCCCAGCCCCAATCCTCGCCAAAGGTCATCGTGCCCAAGGCCAGCTCGGCCACGCGCAGACCACTATTGCCCAGCAGCTTGTACCGCATCGTTGCTTTTCTCCCTGTCTAAACAACAATCTCCAGACCTTCATGACTATCGCTCTGAGTAACCACGCCGCGCGCGGCATGTTTCGACGCCAGAAACTTAGCTTGCGCTAGCTGTCCACTCTGAG
>JAYTFQ010000369.1:0-7733 GCA_043734225.1 Anaerolineales bacterium
TTGCCCGCGCCGTTTCTTATTTGCGGGATATTGTACAATCAGGCTCCATGCGCCGCTGGCTCGCACGTTTCCTCCTGATTTTTGCCATCCTTTTTGAGCCAGTTGCCGGTCTCCCCCTGGCAGCGGCGGCCACGACGTCCGCCCAGCCGGCGCAGTCCACCTCGGCTGATGGGATTTTGGCGGCGATGTCCCCCGCCGAGCGGGTAGGGCAGCTTTTCGTGGTTAGTTTCTATGGCGCTTCCGCCGGCCCCACTTCGTCCATTTATGGTTTGATCAGCAGCCTAAAAATCGGCGGCGTGATGTTATCCGCCAACAATGACAACATCACGGACACGCTGCAGGCGCCGGCACAGGTATTGAGCCTGACCAATCAACTTCAAGCCGCCGCTGCGACGGCCGCTTTAGTGCCGCGCTCACTCGGCGGCACTGACTTGCCGCCCTATGTGCCCCTATTGGTCTCCATCAACCATGAGGGGGACAGTTACCCATTTACCGACATCCAGAGCGGTGTGACGGATGTGCCCGACGAAATGGCCATTGGCGCCACCTGGGATCCGGCGCAGGCCGAGGCGACTGGCCAAATTGTCGGTAGAGAGCTGGCCGCCCTGGGCGTCAACTTGCTGCTCGGCCCGTCGCTGGATGTGCTGCAAACGCCGCGACCAGAGGGGGCGGACCTGGGCACGCGGGTATTTGGCGGCGATCCATATTGGACGGGACTGATGGGCCAGGCCTACATTCGCGGCCTGCATGCCGGCTCGGCCGGGCAGGTGGCTGCCATTGCCAAGTACTTTCCCGGCCACGGCGGCAGTGACCGGCGCCCGGATCAAGAGCTGCCGACCGTGCTCAAGTCGTTGGACGATCTGGCCAATTTCGACCTGGTGCCGTTTTACGCTGTGGCGGGTAATGCGCCTAACGCGGCCTCCACCGCCGATGGTGTGCTGGATGCGCACCTGCGTTTCCAGGGGCTGCAGGGGAATATACGTCCGAATACGGCGCCGGTTAGCCTGGACGCGGCAGCTTTGGGCAAGCTGCTGGGCGTGCCGGGCATCGCCATTTGGCGGGCGGCCGGCGGCGTCACCATGAGTGATTCACTGGGCGCGCGCGCCATCAAAAGTCTGTATGATCCCGCCCTGCAGCAGTTCCAGAACCGGCGCATCGCGCGCGACGCGTTCAACGCCGGCAATGACTTGCTGCTTTTGTCTGATTTTGGCCTGAACCCACGCGCGGACCAGGCAACCAACATCACCGACACGGTGACCTATTTCGTGCAGCAGTACCAGGCCGACCGCGCGTTCGCTACCAGCGTTGACGCCGCGGTGCTGCGCATACTCAATCTAAAACTGCGTTTGTATCACGGGCAATTCGATCCTGCGCAGTCCACGCGGCCTACGGATGGTCTCAACAGCCTGAACCAGGATCAATCGGCGGTGTTAAGCGTGGCGCGGGCGGCGGCCAGCCTGATCAGCCAATCGCCAGACGTGCCCGAGGCGCCCGGCCCGGCCCAACACATCACATTTTTTACCGATGTGCGCCTGGCCCAACAATGCTCGGCCTGCCCGAAGTACCCATTGCTGGACAAGCGCCAACTGGAGCAGGCCGTGATCGACTTGTATGGCCGCAGCGGCAATGGCCAGGTAAGGGCCAGCAATTTGGCCAGCTTCAGCTTCGACGAGCTGGCGGCCTATTTGGCGGCGCCCCCCACGACCACCGGCGACCAGACACCCACACCTCAGCCGTCGCCGGTGGACGCCGCCATCCAGCAGTCGGATTGGCTGGTGTTCGCCATGCTGAACGTAACCGCGGATGTGCCCTCATCCGGCGTAGTGTCTAGCTTTCTGGCGCAGCGGCCTGACCTGGTGCGCAACAAGAAGATCGTGGTGTTCGCCTTCAATGCGCCGTATTATCTGGATACCACCGATATCCACAAGCTCACAGCGTTCTATGGCCTCTACAGCCGGGCGCCCTCCTTTGTGACCGTGGCCGCGCGCCTGCTGTTCCGTGAACTGACCCCTCACGGCGCCTCGCCTGTGTCGGTGCCGGGCGTTGGCTATCAACTCAGCAACGTCACCCGGCCCAATCCATCGCAAGTGATCGAGCTGAACTGGCAGCAAGCGCCGCCCGGCAAAAACACGCCGGACTCGCCCGGGCTGCACCTGGGCGATACGATCACGCTGACCACCGGCGTGATCTCGGACACAAACGGGCATGTGGTCCCGGACGATACGCTGGTGCATTTCCGGGTGTTGTACACTCAGCAAGGCTTCCCGGATATCCTCGACGCCTTCACAACCAGTGGAGTCGCCACAACTACGCTGCAATTGAGCCGGAGCGGGCTGCTGCAAATCACCGTCAGCAGTGACCCCGCGGTTTCGTCCAAATCGTTGGTCATCCCGGTGCAGGAAGGCAGCACGCCGTTTTCCGTGACGGTCGTCAGCCCAACCAACCCGCCGACGCCCAGCGCCACGCCCAGCCCCAGCGCCACGCCGGTGACGCCCACACCCGTGCCCACGCCGGCGCCGACACCCACGCCGCCGCCGCTGCCGCCCATACCCTTGGTGGACTGGCGCAGCTTTTTTGTGACCTTTCTGGTACTGGTAGGCGTGCTGTTCGCCGGCTATCGGCTGGGAACGCTGGATGAGCCCCAGACACGCCTGGGTATTCGGGTGGCGCTGGCGGGCGGCATCGGCGCTTTGCTGGGCTACAACTACTTTGCCCTATCATTGCCGGGCGCGGACCTGGGATTCCTGTGGTTGGGTGTGCTGGCTGGCCCAACTTACGCCCTGCTGGGCGGCATCCTGGCGCTGGCCGGCGGATGGTATTGGTTTGTGGGGCGGGTGAGCCGCGGGCAAGACGCTCAGTGAGCGTAGAAGGGAAAGATGGTCAGCAGCACAGCCAGGAGCAATAGCCCCAGCGTCGCTGCCGCCAGGAAGCGATCGACACGGCCGGTCAGGCTAGGTAAGCGAATGATGGGCTGCACCACCAGGGTTTCGCCTTCCGAACGCACCAGCAGGTTGTTGTTAGGCTGCAGCGCCTCCTTAAAGGTGGCCACATCGGGTGGACGATCATCCGGATGCAGCGCCATGGCCCACAGGATCGCTTGTTCCGTGTTGGGCGAGACAGCGGGGTTGATTGAGCGCATCGGTTTGAGCGCGTCTGAGCGCAAGAAGCGCTGCTTGGCCTCGGCTGGCGGTTCGTTGGTGAGCAGATGGTACAGCGTGGCCCCAAAGGAATAAATATCGGTGCGGCCGTCAGTGTGGCCACTGTCGCCGCCATACTGTTCCAGCGGGGTGTAGTAAGCGGTGCCGAGGCCCTGGATGACCGTCACCGTGCGCTCGTCGCTGGCCAATAGCTTAACCAGTCCGAAATCCACCAATTTCAACACGCCGGCCGGGGTGAGCTTGAGATTGCTGGGCTTGATATCGCGGTGCACGATGGCGTGTTCCTGGCGATGCAGATACTCCAGCGCGTCCGCCAGTTGGGTGGCCCAGCCAAGGACCTCGGTTTCTGGCAAAAAGCGATTGTTTTGTTTGGCCTCGTTCATGATTTGCTTGAGGTCACGGCCAGGGACGAAGTCCATGACCAGATAGTCGCGCTCGCCGATGGAGAAGAAGTCTGATACTTTGGGCAGGTTGGGGTGATCCAGGCGGGCCAAAACAGAGGCTTCCCGGTAGAACTGATCGCGGGCTTGCTGCTGAGCGTCCGGGGCCAGGGAGACGTCATTCTGGACCTCCTTGATGGCGCATAGGCGGCCCTCCAGACGCAGGTCATCGGCCTGATAAATCGAGCCCATGCCGCCCTGGCCCACATAAGCGGCTATTTTGTAGCGGTCACGCAACACCTCTCCCAGGTGCAGCGGCGGGAACATAGCGTTCTTCTCGGCTCCTTGTTTTGAATCGGTCGCGATTGGCCAGGCAGCGGCGTTCAGGCGCAATTCGAGACACGGCGACTGCCGGAGGCCCTGACCAGTTCTAGGGTCGAGCGGAGCAGAGGAGAGAGGCGGGCAAGGGGTCCGGGGCAGGGTGCGCTCCGGCGTGGGGTCAGTCTCCTTCTGACCCGCGAGCGACCCCGCGCATGCCTTGACCTCCGGTCGGACCGGTATTATAACCTCAATTATGACGGGCAAGAATGAAGTACCTATCCTGATCGGTCAGACCGGCCCCGCCGCGGGGCAGCGCTGGGTACTTTCCCAGCCAGAGGCGGTTATTGGGCGCGATTCCGGCTGCGACGTCCTGATAAACGATCGCCAGGTGAGCCGGCGGCATGCGATTCTGCGGAAAGTGGACGGTGGTTTTGAGATGGAGGACCTGAACAGCAAGAATGGCACGCATATCAACGGTTTGCCTGTGACCGGCCCCACCCGCCTGCAGGATGGCGACTTGATCCAGGTGGCGCTGGTGGCCAAGCTGGTCTACGTCGGCTCCGAGGCCACCGTTCCACTGCGCATTGAGACCACGCCCGAAGGCGAGGTGGTGAGCGTGGGACGGCTGCGGCTGGATGGCGCCTCGCGCCGGGTGTGGCTGACGGATCATGAGTTGGATCCGGCGCTTTCCGTGCCGCAGTTCCGCTTTCTGGAGCTGCTCTATCAACGGCCCGGCCAGGTTTGTTCGCGGGATGAAGTGATCCAGATAGTCTGGCCGGAGGCAAGTGGGGCGGGGGTATCCGAGCAGGCCATCGATGCGCTTGTGCGGCGCGTGCGCGACCGGCTGGCCGAAATTGATCCAGATTTTCAATACATCGTAACGGTGCGCGGACACGGTTTTCGCCTGGACAATCGCCCCGTGGCCTAGCGCCCTGGCGCTGGCACCCGCCTCTGCCGCTCCATTCACACCTGAGCATGAAGTTTTCACCCTCAAACGCTCTGCCTGCCGCGCCCGAGTTGCCTGACCACCCCTCGCGCCAACTGGTGCCGTTGTTGGTGTGGCTGGTGGCCCTGGTTACCCTGATCATTGCGCCGGTCGAAGCCTTTAAATGGTACCGCACGCCGTTTGTCGGCGCGCTGTTTGAACCCAATCACGTTGTGAGCTTGATAGACGGCAACAATTGGGCCGCCAAGGCAGCCGGCGTGGATTGGCCGGACCGCCTGATTGCGGTCAATGGGACACCCCTGGCGGCTGAGGCCGATCTGGCGCCGCTGCTCAGCGGCGCCCCTGGCCCCCAGGTGGACCTGACCTTTGAGCACCGGTACAGCCTGACCACGTTTGTGGTGCATGTCCCCCTGGGGCGCGTGTCGTTTTACGATTTCACCAGCTTGTTCCTGGTGCCGTATGCGGTCAGCATCATCTTTCTAGGGTTGGGGACCTGGGTATACGGTGCGCGCCGGCGAATGCGCGCCGGCCGGGGGTATCTTTTCTTTTGTTCGGCTTTAGCCGGGGCCAGCGCGGCCTTTCTCGACATGAATGCCAACCACAGCCTGGTGCGGCTGTGGATTGCCGCCTTGCCGGCCACCGGGGTGGCGCTGGCGCACCTGGCGCTGGTGTTTCCGGATGAAGTTACCTGGGTGCGGCGCTGGACTAACCTACGCTACCTTGTCTGGCTGCCATGCCTGGGCGCGATTGCCCTGGCCGAGTGGCAGCTTTACAACCCGGCTGATCCGTGGGCATACATCGGCACCTGGCTCGACAATTATCTGCTGGTCAGCGTGGCGGTGGTCTTCTTCTTCGGTTTGCTGGCCTGGCGCATGCGCGCCTCCCGCTCGGCCGCTGTGCGCCAACAATGCCGCGTGATCTTGTTCGGCGGCGTCCTGGCCTTTGCCCCGATCTTTGTTCTGTACTTTCTGCCGACGTTGCTCGGCCCCGAGCCGGCACGCTTCCTGCCGCTGATCTATTTTCCGGGGCTCGTGGTCTTTCCATTGTCGGTGGCCTACGCCATCATCCGCTATCGGGTGCCTGAGCTGGACCAATTCCTCCAGCGCCAGGTGGCCTACGGTCTCATGACGGCCGCGGCGGTGATTATTTATTTCGGGCTGCTGGCTGTGCTGAGCGCGGTTGCCGGTCAGCGGTTGGCGGCCAACGATCCCCTGCTGGTCGCGCTGGCGCTGTTTGCGATGGTGACCCTCTTCAACCCGCTGCGCAGCGGCGCGCAGGGATTGATTGACCGGCTGTTTTATCGCGGGCAGGCCGACTATCGCCGCGTCCTGCAAGCGTTCTCAGGTGATCTGACGACCTCCATCGAGTTGGGCGGGGTGCTGCAGCGGCTGCTGAGCGTGTTGGATGAAACGCTCTCGCCTGAGCGGGCGCTGATCTATCTATACGACGAAGACACCGCCCTGTACCGTGCTCACGATGCGCGCGGATTGGTGGCGGGCGCCCAGACATTCGACCGCGCCGGCGCGCTGGCCGGCCGCCTGAGCGAGATGGGGCGGCCAGTCTATATCGGCGATCCATCGATTGGACAGGCCGCCGAGGGGGAATGGGCAGTGATGGCCGCGGAGGGGCTGGTGGCGCTGGCGCCCCTGAAGACCGAGGCCCAGCTTTCAGGTTGGCTGGCGCTCGGGCCGAAGCGCTCCGGCGAGCCGTACTCAAGCGATGAGCTGGAGTATGTGGCGGCCCTGGCCGCGCAATCCGCGCTGGCAGTGGAAAACGCGCGCCTGTTCGTGAACCTGCGCCGTAACTATCTGGCAACCGTCGAGATGAAGAACCTGCTCGACGACACATTTGCCTCCATTGCCTCGGGCGTGATTGCCACGGACCAGGATGGGCGGGTGACGCACTTCAATCGTGCCGCCGAGCAATTGCTGGGGCTGAGCGCGGCCAGCGCCGCTGGGCAGCCGTACCAGGCCTGCCTGCCGGGCAAGCCGGCCGGCCTGGACGAAATGGTTGCTCAGGTGCGCCAGCAAGGGCGGACCATCGCTGGCCGCGAAATGGTGCTGGACGTGCCTGGCCGCGGGCAGCGGGTGGTGCTGGCCTCCGTTTCGCCCCTGCGCGATGCGCGCCAGGTGGTAAACGGCTTGACGATTGTGCTGGATGACCTGACCGAGCAGCGTCGGGTGGAGGCCGACCGCGAGCGCATCCGACAGACGTTTGGGCGCGTGGTTGCGCCGCGGGTGCGTGACCGCCTGCTGAGCGAGCCGGCGCCGCTCCATCTGGACGGCATCCGCCAGGAAATCACCACCCTGTTCGCCGATGTGCGCGGCTTTACCACGCTCAGTGAGCACATGCCGCCCGAAGACTTATTTGCGCTGCTGAACGACCATCTGACCCTGGCCGCGCAGGCGGTGCTGGCGCAAGAGGGCACCATCGATAAGTTCCTTGGCGATGCCATTATGGCGGTGTTCAATGCGCCGGATGCGCAGCCGGATCACACCTTGCGCGCCGTGAAGGCCGCGCTCGACATGCAGGCTCGGCTGGCGACGTTTCACCATGCTGGCGGGCGTGACAGCCGCGGGCAGCCGGATCTGCATCTGGGGGTGGCCATCACGGTGGGTGAGGCCGTGGTGGGCAACGTCGGCACGCCGGAGCTGTTCAATTACACCGCCATTGGCGACGTGGTAAATCTGGCCAAGCGATTGCAAGAGCGCGCGGCGCCCGGGCAGATCCTGCTCAGCGAACAGGCCTATCTGCGCGTGCAGACCCTCGTGCGCTGCCGACCGCTGGAGCCGGTGCAGGTGAAGGGCCGGGCGGCATTCGAGCAGGTGTACGAGGTTTTACATTTGGTCGAGGACCACACGTGACGGTACTGTCGTCTTGAAAAACACCGCGAAAAATCGAATGGCGCGGCCCCAGCGTTCGCTGGGG
>JAYTFQ010000370.1:0-2835 GCA_043734225.1 Anaerolineales bacterium
GCCCACTGCATAAATCGGGAAATTACCCAGCGCTCCGATGCGAGGACCCGCCGCCTTAACGGGATGCGGGTGCCTATAGAGTGGCTACCGGGATGTTGCAGCGTTGCGAATAATATCAAAGTGCGTATTGATCCAATCGAGCGAGCGCAGCTCAATGGCCCTGCTCGTCGACCGAATTCAGGGCAGCATATTTCGCCTGGTAGGAGGCGTGCTTGCGCCGATTATTTCCGTCTTCAATCTGACGGGCCGTCGCTTCCAAACCACGCTGATAGAGCGTTTTTGCCGCCAGCAGGCTGACCACGCTGACCGTGGCCGTCTCAAGCTTGAGCGTATCACGTTCGATGGGCAAGTCCTTGTACCAGTATTCAATAGAGTCGAAGTCGATCTTCAGATCGTCGCTTTCGACCTGCAGCACGTGCCATTCTCTCTCTCGGCAGCTGATCCCGTCCGCTTCCAGGGCGACCCGCAGCCGTTCAAAATCGGCTTCCGAAATAGCCAAATCAACGTCATTGACATCGAGGTCGTGGTCCCGGGTATAGGCAAAGACAGCCAGGCTCCCATTTACAACCGGGTCGATCCCCAGCCGAGCGCAAATAAGCAAAACTTGCTCGAGAAAGCGAATGAGCCTGACGAAATGGTCCTTGTTTTTGGGAAGGCCGTCTATCATCATCATGGCCGGCTGAGCTCCTGCGGCGGGGCGCCGGGCAGCGCCGCGTCATGCTCCACAGTCAGGAAAGCCGTCAGGCCGAGCGACTCGGCCAGGCGGATGGAGGCGATGAATGAGGAGCATATCGCATAGAGAGAGCGGAGGCAAGCGAGTAGAATCTCAAGCGTGCATTCGCGGATGTTGGTCAGTCGGCACCGGCGCAGCGAAATGCGCCCGAATCTCAAGAGAAACCGGATAGACGGATGCCCTGGAGGAAGGCCATGGTTAGCAAGTCATCGACACTAGCGATCACGCTGGACCAGTTCATTGGGCGATTGCGCCAACGGGCCGAGGTGGAGGGGTTGATCGTGATGGGATCAGCGGCGAGAGGCGCCCCAGGGCCGCATAGTGATTACGATTTGCTGGTGGTATTGAAAACGCTACCGGCTCCGCTCAGCGTGGGACTGACGCGCGTCGACGGGCGATTGACGGACTTGATCTTCATCACGGCCGAAGAAGTAGAGCGATTGGTGTCCCGCGGGCCGCAAGATGTGCCGGCCGATGGGATGACCGGCCGGCTGATTGGGTGGCTGAAGGAAGGACGTATCCGTTTTGACCGGACGGGGAAATTGGCGGCCACTCAGGCGACCATGCTATCGGAAGGCTGGACGCGTGGTCCAAGCTGGGCTGAGCAATACCGTACCTGGTTCAGCTTGAACTATGACCTGGCACAAACGCGGCGCTACGCCACGAATCCGGACCCAGCCGCGCAATCCGTCGTTGACTTGCGCCTGCTGTCGGCATTGAACAATATTTGGTTTGCCTACTTCCAACTTCGCGGGCTGCCACAAGTGGGCAAAGAAGCAGCGCGCTACCTGGCCGACACGGACGCGGCGTTTCTGACCTTGTTCCAGCGATGCGCCGGAGAACCTGCCCGGTGGCAGCGGTTTGAGATGTATGCCCAATTGGTTGAGCGGGCCGCGGCGCCATGGGGACCCGTTTGGGCCGAAGACGCGACAACATTGCAATGGCGGGATGATGCGGCGGTTGGGCCAGCCAGCGTGCAAGCAGCGCTGGCTTGGTGGGGAGAAATGATCGCAGCGCCCTTGTTGGAGCGCACCGCCACTGGAAGCGGCACGAAATAATAACAATCGGGTATTGAGCCAAAGTAAAGATACCGCGCGCCTTGTTTGTCCGGCCAAAAACCTGCCAGGTTGGGGCTTGCCTTCGCCAGCGGGTTTTAGGCCAAAACCTGGCAGGTTGGGCCATGCTCAGCTGCCCCCCTTTATCCTTGCCGTCTTAGAGTCGCCTGCCCCCTGCGCCGTTCGCGGGGGGTCGTGTCTTGGCGGTTAAGTATTTGGGTTTACGGCCGGCTTAAGCAGTGCTCGGGAGCAACACGTGCAGCTGCCGCCGGCTGGGGAGCGTGGCCGGCGTGAACGTGACCGTCGAACCCTGATGCCAGACGACCTGGTCGGCCGGCCAGCGACTGGCCAGATCCGTCACCGGCAGCATGTTGAAACTGGCGCCCGGCAACAGATAGTGCATCGGAATTACCACCCTCGGTTGAATCGACTCGATGGCGTCCATCAAATCGTCCAGGTCAATGGTGGGCGGGCCGCCGGCCAGGGCCAGCAACACGTCCACGCCCGCCAGCGCCGCGAGCTGCGTCTCAGTCAGCCGATTGCCGATATCGCCCAGGTGCGCCACACGGATGCCTTCGAGCGTGAAGCGATACATGGCATTGTCGGCCGGCGTTTCCTTGTGGATCAGGCTCTCCTGCGCCGGGATCGCGTCAAATTGGACACCAGCCGCCACAATCCCATTCAGGCCGACCTCGGTGGCGGTGACCACGGCCGGGTTGCCGCGGATCATCGCCGCATTGCAGTGGGCCAGGTCGTCGGACGAGCTGCGCACGACGACATCGGCCGGGGCGGTGATTTCGGCAAAGCCCATTCGGTCCGGCGTATACGGGTCGGTAATAATCCGCACGCCGTCGCCTTCGATCAGAAACGCCGCGTGGGCGAGCCAGGTGATATTCAATGGCAGATCCTCCATTTTGTTCGACAGGGTTGCTACCTGCCGTCAACACTCAGGTTCAATTCTAGAACAGAAGTCACTACTCAGCTGGATGGCGCGGACACGCCGTTGGCGGCTGCGAACAAAGTAATCAAAGATGTTTTGGCCGAATT
>JAYTFQ010000371.1:0-11406 GCA_043734225.1 Anaerolineales bacterium
CACTTCCCCCTTTACCGCTTACGACTGGCGCTCAGCTTACTCTGGCTCGCCCACCGTCCGCCCACCCTGCCTAAATTAAATTCGGGGTGAGTCATGTTAGACCCTACTATTGCCTGGCCAGGTTGCGCAGGACAGTGGGCAGGATGCCGCCGTTCTTGTAGTAGTCCACTTCGACGGGCGTGTCGAGGCGGGCGGTGGCGGAGAAGGTCGTGGTCGTGCCGTCGTCGGCATTGGCGATGACGGTGAGCGTCTGGCGTGGCTGGATACTGTCGGAGATGCCGGCGATGCTGAAGCGCTCCCGGCCGGTGAGGCCGAGGCTGGCGGCGGACTCGCCCGGCTGGAAGACGAGGGGCAGGACGCCCATGCCCACCAGGTTGCTGCGGTGGATGCGCTCGAAGGATTCGGCGATGACGGCGCGCACGCCGAGCAGCAGGGTGCCCTTGGCGGCCCAGTCGCGGCTGGAGCCGGTGCCATACTCCTTGCCGGCCAGGATGACCAGCGGGGTGCCTTCGGCCTTGTACTGCATGGCAGCGTCGTAGATGGAAAGTTTGGCGCCATCGGGCAGGTGCAGGGTGTTGCCGCCCTCCTCGCCGCCGAGCAGTTGGTTCTTGAGGCGGATGTTGGCGAAGGTGCCGCGCATCATGACATCGTGGTTGCCGCGGCGGGTGCCGTACTGGTTGAAATCGCGCGGCTCGACGCCGTGCTCGATCAGATAGCGGCCGGCCGGGCTGTCCTTGGCGATGTTGCCGGCGGGCGAGATGTGGTCGGTGGTGATGCTGTCGCCGAACATGCCCAGCACGCGCGCGCCCTGGATGGCGGTGAGCGGCGCGGGCTTGGGCGGCAAGCCCTCAAAGAAGGGCGGCTGGTGGACGTAGGTGGAGGTGGTGCTCCACGGGTATAGATCGCCGCCGCTGACGGGAATGTTGTTCCACATCTCATTTTCAAGGAAGACGTTCTGGTAGCTTTTGATGAACATGTCCGCATCGACCGAGTTGGCGATGGCGCTGGCGACCTCGGCCTGGCTGGGCCAGATATCGCGCAGAAAAACGGGCTGGCCGTTGGTGCCGGTGCCGAGCGGCTCGGTGGTGAGGTCGATATCGGCGGTGCCGGCCAGTGCATAGGCCACGACCAGGGGCGGCGAGGCCAGGAAGTTGGCCTTGACCTGCGGATGGACGCGGCCTTCGAAGTTGCGGTTGCCGGAGATGACGGCGGCCGAGATGAGATCGCCTTCCTTCAGGGCCTGGATGACGTCATCCGGCAGCGGGCCGCTGTTGCCGATGCAAGTGGTGCAGCCGTAGCCGACGATGTTGAAGCCGAGCTGCTCCAGGAAGGGCAGCGTGCCTGACTTGGTCAGGTATTCATGCACGACCTTGGAGCCGGGGGCCATGCTGGTTTTGACATACGGCTTGACGGACAGGCCGGCCTCGACCGCCTTTTTGGCCAGCAAACCGGCGCCGATCATGACGGAGGGGTTGCTTGTGTTGGTGCAGGAGGTGATGGCGGCGATGACCACGGCGCCGTGGCGCAGCTCGACCGAGTCACCGTTGTGGCCAATCGTCGCGCTGGCCTTGAGGCGGGCGTCGTCCAGCCCATAGCCGCGCTCGGCGACCGGGGCGACCAGGGCCTTTTCAAAGGCGGCGCGCAGATCGGCCATGGGGACACGGTCCTGTGGGCGCTTGGGGCCGGCCAGGCTGGGGACGACCTCGGCCAGATCGAGCTCAAGGCTGTCGGTGAATTCGGGATCGGCCAGATCGTCGGTGCGGAAGAGGCCCTGGGCCTGGGAGTAGGCTTCGACCAAAGCGGCGGCCTCGGCCCGGCCGGTGCGGCGCAGGTAGGCCAGGGTTTCGGCGTCGGTGGGGAAGAAGCCCATGGTGGCGCCGTACTCGGGGGCCATGTTGGCGATGGTGGCGCGATCGGGCAGGGACATGGACGACAGGCCCGAGCCGTAGAACTCGACGAACTTATCCACCACGCCCTTTTTGCGCAGCATCTGGACGACGGTGAGGGTCAGGTCGGTGGCGGTGACGCCTTCGCACAGGGCGCCGTGGAGCTTGAAGCCGATGACCTGGGGGGCGACCATGTAGAGCGGCTGGCCGAGCATGACGGCCTCGGCCTCGATGCCGCCGACGCCCCAACCCAGCACGCCCAGGGCGTTGATCATGGTGGTGTGCGAGTCGGTGCCGACCAGGGTATCGGGGATGGCGATCGGGGCGCCATCGGCATCAGGCTTGGTGAGCACGCCCTGGGCGAGATATTCCAGGTTGACCTGGTGGATGATGCCGGTGGCGGGCGGGACGATGCGCAGGTTTTGGAATGACTGGGCGCCCCAGCGCAGGAACTCGTAGCGCTCGCGGTTGCGAGAGAACTCGGCTTCGGCGTTGCGCTGCAGGGCCAGCTCCGAGCCGAAGAAATCGACCTGGACCGAGTGGTCGATGACCAGATCGACCATGACCAGCGGGTTGATGCGCTTGGGGTCGCCGCCGAGCTGGATGACGGCATCGCGCATGGCGGCCAGATCGACCACGCACGGGACGCCGGTGAAATCTTGCATGACGACGCGGGCGGGCAGGAAGGGCAGCTCGCGCGGGTCAGGGCTCTTGGCGTTCCAGGCGGCCAGGCGCTTGACGTCGTCTTCGGTGACGAGGTAGCCATCGACGTTGCGCAGCAGGGCTTCGAGCAGGATCTTGATTGAGAAGGGCAGGCGCGCCAGGCCGGGGGCCAGGCCCAGCTCGGACAGGCGATTGAGGCGATAGTACTGGTGTTGGGCGTCGAGGGAGGCGCGGGCGCCGAGGGAGTTGTGGGTGGAGGGCATGGGAGAAAACCTTTTCGTCAACGGACACTTGCACCTGCACTTGCGGCAGGTGCAAGTGCAGGTGTGGAACGGGTAAAACGGATGGTTGCTGGTGATTATAGTCGGGGGAGGAGGGTTGAACAATGGCGAGGGGACGAGGGCGGGTATCGGGATGGGCGAGGGGATGGACTGTGTGGGGGTATGGGCGTGCGGGCGTATGGGAGAGGGGAGAAGGCGTGTATGAGTGGGCGGGTTGATGAGCGCAGAGCGCGGCGAGACAGAGGCAGATGGAGCCGATGATCCGAAACGATTCTTTGGCCCCAGGAGGTCGGCGATGTGCGGGCGGGAAAAAATCTAGACAGTGGCGCGAAGATCGGCGAGGACGGCGGCGGCCTGGGCGCGGCCGGATTGGGCGGCGGCGGGGCGGACAGCCGGGTCCATGAGGTTGGGCAGGAAGGCGCGGCCGGAGGCATCGTCGGGCATGATGACCTGGACCCGGTGGCCGGCGGCGCGCAGGCGGGTGGCTTCGGCTTCGACGGGGGCGGCCTGGCCGGGCAGGCGCGCGGTGGGGGCCAGGATGATGACGCCGTCGCAGCCCTGGGCCAGGTCGGCGTTGGCGGCGGAGCGCAGGCCGCCATCCATGTAGCGGCGGCCATGGATGGACATGGGCGGAAAGATGAAGGGCACGGCGCAACTGGCGGCGACGGCCAGGGGCAGCGGGATGCGCGATTCCTTGTCCCATACGGCAAAGCTGCCATCGCCAGCATCGACGGCGGTGAGGAGCAGGCGGCGCTCGGGCCAGTCGTGGACGGGGAGCAGGGCTTCAACGGCTGACAGGTGGGCGGCCTCGCTGCGGACATCGGAGGCCAGGGCCAGGGCGCCGATGTGGGCGCGGGCGGGCTGGGTCATGACGCCAGAGGGCGCGGCTTCGCGGTAGGCGGCGGAGAAGTCGGCCAGGGAGGGGGCCGGGATGGGCGCCTGGGCGGACGGCAGCGGCTGAAGCTGATGATTGAAAAGGTCATCGAGGTCGCAGCCGGTGGCGAGTTGCGCGCCGACGATGGCGCCGGCCGAGGTGCCGACGATGAGGTCGGCGCGCGAGAGATCAAGGCCGGCCTGGCGCAGGCCGTCCAGGAGGCCGGTTTCCCAGGCAATACCGGCGAGGCCACCGCCGCCGAGGACGAGGGCTAAGGTCATGACGACAACTCCAAAGGTTCTAACAGTAGACAGGTAACGGGACTGGGGTACTAACCGAATTCTAACACAGAGTGGGGACCGTAGGTTAGTATCGAGAGTACAAATTATCCCTCGATCTGGTTAGAAGCTCTGAGCAGATACGCTTGCAACTTGCGACGAATATCAGCAGCTATGACATCCGCCTCCACCATGCAATCAATGATCTGGTCCTGTTTCGCACGTAGCATCTTGATTTGCTCTGGACACAACATTTCAATCTCACTGTAGCTGACAGGCGTTCCCCGGAAGCACGCAAAATACGATTCCAATGTCGCGATCTTCGCTGCCCGCTTGATGTCGTCAGGAATCACAACGTGTAGATAGACCCGCCAATCTTTATTGCCTTTGCGTGAATTGCACTGGCGGCAACACGGCAATAGATTGCCAATCGTGTGTCCAAAGCCTGAGAACTGCTGGTCTTTCACAAGACCAACCACATGATCCCATGTATCGGCTTCGTTTTCATCGCAATAAGCACATGCAAGGTCATTTTCCGGATTTTGCCCTAGTGCTCGGATGGCGTCAGCCACAACTGCATCGTTATATGTATCGGCCGGAGCAATGGCCGATGCGAAAGTATGATTGATGGTCGTTTTTCGCTGACCGATTATGGAATAGGGCCGCAAATACTTGCGAATACTTTGTCGTTTCATGGCATCTCACTGCTCGGTTGGCAACAATTACTCGTATCAAATTGGCACGCCATGCTGTCAGCGGTCTTACACGCCACCACGGCAAAGACGTGGACAATCGCGCCTATGGCAAATGCCTCGAGATGACGCGCTGTAGGGGACTCAGTTGTCCTGGTCGATTGTAGTGAGGATGGTCTGCACTTTGCGTTTGAGGATGGGCACGTCATTGTTCACGGCGGACCAAACAATTTCAACGTCAATTTCAAAGTAGTGATGTACCAGCACTGTGCGCATACCAATGATGTCCGACCAGGCCAATTCAGGATGACTGTCACGTACTGAGGGCGAAAGGGCACGTGCCGCCTCACCGATCACCTGGAGATTTTGTACCATCCAATTCTGAATCAACTCGTCTCGATCAAACGCCTGGCGCCCGCGTGCCGCGTACTTCTCAATTCGCTCGACGGCCTCTAACATGTCTTCGAGTCGTTCACGGTCATCTCTCATAGTGGGCGAGCCTCGGCAAGAACCCGAGCACGGATGCGGCGGCGCAACCCAGCTTCCGTGACAATGTCTACCGGCCGGCCCAAAAGTTGTTGAAGGTCGCTGAGCAAGCCGCCCAGGTCGAATAGGCTGCGCCCCGCTTCCATATCGACCAGGAAATCGATATCGCTGTCCGGCGAAGCGGTACCACGTGCCACCGAGCCAAAAATGCGTAGGTTGTGCGCACCCCGGCGCTCGGCAAGCCTGAGAATTTCGTCGCGGTTGAGCTTGAGAACAGTTTCCACATCCATCTCGCCACCTTTGATAATCGCCACGGGTGATTCTACACCGACAGTGAAAGCACCGCCTAACAGGGGCGGCCAGTCGATCGGCAAAAAATCAGGCCTATACTCTCCTTGATCCGACCTGCCTGACAAAGGAGGCATCCATGACCCGCCTGAAGCTGGGACGCAAGACCGTGGTTTCCGCCGTGCTCGCCGGGCTGCTGTTTTTTTCGGGGTTGGCCTGGCAAAGCGCATTGGCACAGGGGGCGCCGCGGCCGGCCGAGCAGCCGCCGGCGCGGCCGGAGGCGCTGTCGTCGACGCTGAGCTACTATTTCATCTCGGGTGACACGTTTACCCCAAGCGCTATGTCCAGTTTTCAGCGCCAGGTGAACAACTGCGTGAACCAGATGCCGCTCAGCACGCACATGGTGGCGCCGGTGCATTTGCCTCAGGCGTCGCAGGTGGTGTCGATGACACTGTTCACTTACGACAGCGTCGCGACTACCACGTTCAGCAGCGGCTATTTTAACTTCAGCGATGGGCAGGGCGTCGCGGCTACACTGTTTACGGCCGATAGCGGCACGGGTGTCGGTTTTCATAAAAACTTGAATAATCCGAGCAGCCCCGTCACAATCAACAACCAGAATTATGCTTACGAGGTGGAATGGCGCAAAGTGCCGATCGAGGGGCCGGACTTCGACTCGCCGATTTTGAGCCTGTGCGGGATACGGCTGGCCTACTATGCGCCGTTCAGCGCGACCTTTTTGTCAGCGATAGAGAAGTGAGCAAAGGCAGAGGACGGAGGACGAAGAGAGAGTGTCTGTGCAGATCAGCCGGGTGAAGATGCGCGCGGCAGAGAGCACGAGGTAACGCGGGCGAACTGCTCATGACGGGCGGCTGGTTCAACCACTAGATGCTCTTCGCGCGCCACCGCGATGGTTGGCCGAAGTCTGCGCATGCGCGCTGAGAGTGACGATTATTGATAGTTGGTGAAGGGTCTTGATGGCGCGATATGACGTGCCGTAGCTACGGCGCGTTGACTTGAAAGTCTGAAAAGTCCACCTGGGCTTCGCCGGACTTGGTGAGGGCGTCGATGCCGAGGCCGATCTGGCCGGGTTTGAGGTCGGCGTTCATCTGGCCGACGAGTTGGTCGTTGACCAGGAAGTCGAAGTCTGGCCCAACGGCGATGACGGCCAGGCGAACGGGGGCGCCGGCGACAGCGGCGGCGGGCAGGTCGCTCTCGTCGAGCTGGTAAACGCCGGAGTCGTGGACTTCGAGGATGCGGAAGCGGCCGGATTTGAGCACGCCAAAGAAGCCGTAGTCATTCTTGAGCAGGCGGAAGACGAGGCCATAGGCCGATCCGCCATCGTCGTTGCCCGCGCCGAAGCGCAGGCTGACCTGGGCGTAGAAATCGGTGAACACCGGGCCTTTGTCGGGCGCCAGGTTGAAGTAGGAGTTGCCGCTGGCGACGTGGGTGAGCCAATGGTAGCGGTTGGTGTCGATGGAGGACGTGACGGACAGGGAGTGGTCGGCAGTCAGGCCGAGCGGCCAGCCCAGGTGGTTGTCGGCGAAGGATTCGACCAGTCGCTGGGGCCAGACGCCCTTGGCGGACAGAACGGCCTGGCCGGTGGCGGCGGCCCGGACGGCCGCTTGAGTCTGGGCGGCGGCGGTGACGCGGGCGGCGGCCAGGGCGGTTTGGGTGGCGGCGGCGCGCTGAGTGACGCCCAGGGCGCTCTGGGTGAGGGCGGCGGCCACGGCGGTGGCGGCCTGCTGGGTGAGACGGCGGGCGGCGCCGGCGGTGGGGTTGTCGCTGGCCGAGGTGGGCGGGGGCACGGGGGTGGCCGTGAGCGGGAGGGAGAATGGGACAGAGGCGCAGGAGACCAAAAGGATGAAGGCTGAAGTATGAAGGATGAATCGAAAGACCCAGCGGAAAAGTTTAGGCATGTTTAAAGGGCGAATGCAAATAGGAAGGAAAGTTAGATAACTATACGCCAACGAGGAATTGGCGCAATGCAGGGCTAAGGCTGGGCGCATTTCACTTTGGTGCCCAGCCGTTGTCTGTCCAGAACGCACAACATTATGTCCGTACACTTCTGCTCGCCGCCCGTGCCACTTGTTTTGCCATTTTTGCCGTTAAAACCACTTGTGCCACTTGTGCCACTATTAAACAGGTAGGTATACCCTGCCCAGCCAGGAGCAGGGAGGCCGTGAACCATCCAGTCGAGTGTAACTCGCCCCCAATACGAAATACACCCGTAAGGCTGTTGTCTGGGGTGCGCGGGCCAATAGACGCGGTTTTCCCAGGTGAGCAGGTCGCCTTCGAGGTGGTCGCGCGGGCCAAGCTGTTCCATGATGAACATGGCCTGGGCCCGGTGGTGCATGTTATGGGTGAGGACGTGGCCGATGGCGCCGCCAAAGGTCTTGGGCCGGGGCGGGTTGTCCAGCACGTCCAGGAAGGTGTCGTCCCAGCGCAGGTCGCCAAACGCCTGGCTGGCGGCGTCGAGGGCGGCCAACAAGATGTCGGGGCTGGGCGGCTAGGAGCCCCAAGAGGGCGCGGGGCGGGGCGGGCGTTGGTAGAGCAGGTCGGTCCAGGTCTCCTGGCTCACAATCATGTGCATGAAACATAGGCGCAGGCTGGCGCTTCCGACTTCTCACTTCCCACATCCCGCTGCTCACCTCTATTACAATAGCATGCATGGATATCCTGATCAGAATCGTGGCGTTCGTGGCCGGGTTGGGGCTGGTGGTGATGGCGGTGTCGTCGGCGATGCAGACCTTTGTGCTGCCGCGGGGGGCGTCGGATGTGATCGTGCGGGTGGTGTTTCTCAACCTGCGGCGGATATTCAACCTGGCCATGCGGCCGGCGCGGACGTATGAGCAGCGCGACCGGATCATGGCGCTGTATGGGCCAATCGGGCTGCTGTCGCTGCTGCCGGCCTGGCTGATCATCACCAGCCTGGGCTACACCGGCATGTTTTGGGCGCTGGGGGCCGGCTCGTGGTACGACGCGTTCAAGATCAGCGGCTCGTCGCTGCTGACGCTGGGCTTTGCCACCGGCGACCACCTGTCGCTGGCGTTGCTGGAGTTTTCGGAGGCGACCCTGGGGTTGATTTTGGTGGCGCTGTTGGTCGCCTATCTGCCGACGATCTACTCGGCGTTCTCCAGGCGCGAGGCGGCGGTGTCGCTGCTGGTGGTGCGGGCCGGCTCGCCGCCCTCGGCGGTGGAGCTGATCGAGCGCTATCAGCGCATCCACGGGCTGGACCGGCTGCACGATCTGTGGACGACCTGGGAGGTGTGGTTCGCGGAGCTGGAAGAGAGCCACACTTCTCTGGCGGCGCTGGTGTTTTTTCGCTCGCCCAAGCCGCAGCAATCCTGGGTGACTTCGGCCGGCGCGGTGCTGGACGCGGCGGCCCTGGTGAACGCGGCGGTGGACGTGCCGCACGATATGCAGGCAGACCTGACCATCCGGGCCGGGTTCCTGGCGCTGCGCAGCATCGCGGATTTCTTCCGGGTGAGCTACGACGCCCACCCCAAGCCGACCGACCCGATCAGCGTGAGCCGGGCCGAGTTTGACGCGGCCTGTGAGCACATGGCGGCGGGCGGGGTGCCGCTGAAGGAAGACCGGGAGCAGGCCTGGGTCAGTTTCTCCGGCTGGCGGGTGAACTATGACCGGGTGCTGCTGGCGCTGGCGCGGATCACGATGGCGCCGGCCGCGCCGTGGACGTCGGATGGGAGAAAATGAGTGTGGGAGTATGGGAGTGTGGGAGTAAAGTCCTGGCGTTCTTTCTTACGCCCACACGCCCACACGCCCACACGCCCATACTCCCAAACGCCCACACGCTTTATCCACCAATGAACACTGATCAATTGAAACTCTTCCTCACCATCGCCCGCCACCGCTCCCTCAGCCGGGCGGCGGCGGAGCTGGATTTGGGGCAGGCGACGGTGTCGGAGCGGCTGAAGGCGTTGGAGGCCGAGGTGGGGACGGCGCTGTTCGCGCGGCAGGGGCGCGGGGTGAGCCTGAGCCCGGCGGGGGAGGCGTTTCTGCCGTATGCCGAGCGGGCGCTGGATGTGCTGCGCCAGGCGCAGGCCTCGGCGCGCGATGCGAGCGAGGGCCAGCGCGGGCAGGTGACCGTGGCGGTGACGGTGACCTCCGGGGCGTATCTGTTCGCGCCGGCGCTAATGGCCTTCCGGCGCGAGCACCCGGCGGTGCAGGTGCGGGTGCGCTCGGCGCACTCGTGGGACGCCACCGGGCTGATCCTGGATGGGGTGGCGCAATTGGCGCTGATTTCGGGCCCGAGTGTGCACGCGCAGATCGAGAGCGTGGCCGGGTTTCGCGGGCGGCTGGTGCTGGTGGCCGGGCAGCGGCACCCACTGGCGGCGGCCCCGGAGGTGACGCTGGAGCAATTGGCGCGCGAGCAGTGGCTGGTATCGTATTGGGGGCCGGCCAGCCAGGCTTTTTTGGAGCGCGTGCGGGCCAGCGGCGGCGGCGCTGAGACGACCGGCGGCGAGGAAGCAAACGCCGGCGAGTGGATGGAGCTGAGCCCGGTGGAGCTGGTGAAAGGGATGCTGCTGGCGGGCACGGGCGTGAGCCTGGTGCCGGAGATTGCCGTGCGGCGCGAGCTGGCGGCCGGGGAGCTGGCGGCGCTGCGGCTGCAGGGGAAGACGCGGCTGCCGGATTGGGAGATCAACCTGATCCGGCACAAGCGCCGGCCGCCGAACGCCGCGGCGGATGCGCTGGCGGAGACGCTGGCAAAGGTCCTGCCGGGGCTAACGGCGTAAAGAGGAATCCACGACCCCCTACTAAAGAAGGGGGCAGGCGGTCACGAACCCCCTAAAGAGCAGGCGGCAGGTAAACACGAAGGGGGAATTGCACCGCGGAGAACGCGGAGAGCGCGGAGTTAAAGAGAGAAATCTCCCAATCTCCGCGCTCTCGGCGGTGAGTTATCTTCTAAGCGTTAAGCGCCGGCTGGATGGGCGCGGCCGGGGCGGCGGGGAAGTAGGGCTGGGTGCCGAAACGGGTGAGGGTGACGGCGCCCAGGCCGATGGCGGCTAAGACCACCGGGGCGATCCAGCCGATGCAGGGCACCCAACTGATGGCGGCGACGACCAGCGAGAGCAGGGCCGTGCCCAGGCCGGTAGCCACGGCCGGGCTGAGGTTTACCAGCTTGAGGGCGCCCGCCAGGCGCTGGCCCACTAGCTCGCCCAGGGCAATCCAGCCAAAGGCGATGCCGGCGGTGAGCACCAGCCCGCCCATAAAGGCAATGGGGATCAGGCAGATGGTGATGCCGGCGATGGCGATGAGCACAGGCACGGCCACCACGGTCAGCAGGCCCAGCGCGCCGCTCTGGCCGGGGGCGTTGCTGACAGTGGCGCGCACGCGGGCGGTCTGCTCGGGCCAAAAGAGGACCACCAGCAGCCCCAGCAGGCCCAGGCCCAGCGAGCCCAGGAAAGTGCGCGCGATGCTGCGATACAGCTCGACCAGCGCGGCGAAGGGCGAGAAGAGGCCATCGACCACCGGGCGGCTGGGGCCGCTGTCGCCGAGGCTAAAGCCCTGGCCCACCCCGCCCTTCACCTGAGAGCCGTCGTCCTGGGTGAGATTGCCGCCGACCGTCTGCACCTGGCCGTCAATGATGGCGGTGCTGCGCAGGCGCACATCGCCGCCCATCACCACCACGTTGCCCAGCACGGCGCCGGCCACATCCAGCGTGCCGCCCATGAGCACCACCTGGCAATTGACGGTGGCGCCGGGGGCGATGCTGGCGTTGGAGCCGAGGATGACCAGGTTGCTGTCGAGCGTCTGGCCAGCGGCCAGGGTGTAGTTGTCGCCAATGACCGAGTGGCTGCCGCTGCAGTTGGCCGCTGTCGCGGCCGTGGGGCCGCCGGCCAGGGCCAGGCCTGGCAGGAGCAGCATGGCCGCCAGGGCCAGGCTGAGAACAATCCAGAACCGTTTCATCGCGGCTTGACCTCCGGCGCAATCCTG
>JAYTFQ010000372.1:0-3427 GCA_043734225.1 Anaerolineales bacterium
CCTCTTCGGCCAAAATATCCTTGATATCCTGGGTCACCCTGAAGTATCACCGCCGCGCTTGGCCATCAGTCGGTGTTGGCCTATTGGCCCGCAGCCTGATCGAGCAGCGGCGCCGGCAGCCCGCGCAGATGCCGATCGAAGAACGCCAGGCAATAGGCATTCCGGCTGCGCTGCGCCGAGTAAGCATGGCCGCTCTCGAACTCCGTTAGCTCGGCCAGCAGCGGGAACCACAGCGCCGCGCCGCCCAGGTCCTGCGGCCGCGCGCCGGGCAGCGTCACCTGGTAGATGGCCTGGCGCGCCTCGGCGGCGATGGCGGCGTTCATCCCCGCGTTGGCCGGGCTGGTCACAAACATAAACGGCTGCGCCAGCGGGTGGTCGGCCACGTCGCCCAGCGTGGTCTGCGAGCCGTCGATGTTAATGCCGGCGGCGATGCGCGCCTCGTGGCGGCACACCTGCCCGGCCACACTCCCGCCGAACCCCACGCCAAACACGCCCAGGCGCGCCATGTCCAGCCGGCCAGCCAGCGCATCGCCCGAGCCGGCCGCGTTGCGCTGCTCGATCTCGTCCAGCAGGCAGTGCGTGTCGGCCGCCCACAATTGCAGGCTGGCCTCCATCAGCGGCGAGCGTTCCTGTGCCAGCGCCGCGATCTGCGCGAAGCGGCGCTCGGTGTCGATGCGCGCGTTGGCGATATCCAGGCCCACGATGCGGCCATCCGGAAAGACCGTCGCCAGGCTCTCGTGCGGATGACTGAGGCTGGCGACCACGTAGCCGTGGCTGGCCAACTCCTCCATCAGTTGCGTGTGGCTGGTGGCGCTCTCAAGCCAGTAGTCGTGTGAGAAGACCAGCGCCGGGAAGGGCGCGGCCGATTCGGCCACCGGCGCCTCGGGGTACGAGTACGTGCGCAGGAAAGTCACCTGGTTGTAGGCCAGGCCCGGGAGCTCGAAGCGCTGGATCAACTGCCGCAGCGTGTCTGGCAGCGCGCCCTGGCGCAGCACCAATGTCACCTTGGGCCGCGGGTGCCACACCCCCGCCTCCGGAAAGGCCACATTCCCGCCCAGCGGATCGTCCTTCGGCCCCGGCTGGGCCGGGTACCACACGTGCGCCATGAACTCGCGCTGCGCGGTTGCGCCTTCCTGAAAAGGCTCCAGCCGCGATGGGTCGCTGATGGTCCAGCTTGTCAGTCCGACTTTATACGGGCCGGTTGGTTTGGGCCAACCAAATGAATTGCACATGCTGCCTCATCATCTTTTCAGTAAGTGAGTATCACGCCCCCAATCGACAACCCCGCCCCCGTGCCCACCAGCAGCACCTCGTCGCCGCGCTTCAGCCGCCCCTGCCGCTCGGCCTCGTACAGTGTGGCCGGCAGCGAGGCCGCCACGCAGTTGCCCAGGTGGTCCAGCGTCACCACGATACGCTCGGCCGGCCAGCCAAAGCTCTGCATGGCGCGCAGGCCCACCAGGCTGGGCTGATGCGGCACCACCAGCGCGATGCTGCCCAGGCCGGTTGACAACCCCGGCCGCAGCTTTTCCAGGAACGGCCCGCTGTAGGTGAGCGCCATCCGCAGCACCTGGCGCCCATCCATGTGAAACAGGTTGTCTTCCGGCCGCGTGTCCGGGTGGTTGGGCGGGCGGCGGCTGCCGGCCCCGCGAATGGCGGTGAAGTCCGCGCCGTCGCCATAGGTTTCCAGCCGCGCCGCCGACAGGCAGGCCGCCTCGCCCGGCTGCGCGCGCACCACCACCGCCGCGGCCGCCGCGTCGCCGATCAGCGAGGCGCTCTCCGGCTCCTTGAAGTTGATGCCCACCGAGCCGATCTCGCTGGTGACGATCAGGATGCGCTGGTAGCGGCCGGTCTCCAGAAAATTCGACGCGATATCCAGCGCGGCCAGGAAGCTCAGGCAGGTGGCGTGCACGCTCAAGCAGGCGATGCCCGAGCCGCCCAGCCCCAACTGGCGCTGCACCAGCGGCCCGCCATCCGGGATAGCCTGCTCGGGCGTGCCCGAGGCGTTCAGGATCAGGTCGATGTCGGTCAGTGCCAGCCCGGCCTGGGCCACCGCCTCGCGCGCCGCCTGCGCGCCCATGAACGAGCTGGTCTCGCTGGTGGCCCAATGCCGCTCGCGCACCCCGCTGCGCCGCTCGATCCAACCGGGCGGCAGGCCGCACAGCGCCTCCACCTCGGCGCTGGGCACTACGCGCTCCGGCAGGTAGCGGCCGAGGCCGATGATTTTGAGCGGCAGGGACATGGGCGGATTGTACCCTCTAAAACCCATACTTCTGAATAATCGGTATCGCCAGCCGATTTGCCACTGCTTGCATCAACTGCCACGGCCGCCGGCGCCAGGCCGGCAGGTGCGCGTGATAGACGGCGTTGTACTCGATAGCGGGCAATCCCCCGCGGATGCGCTTGAACGGTCCGACCCCAGCGCTCAGGTGCAGCACGTCGCCGCGTGCCTGCGCTTCAAGTGAGATCAGCGTGCTCAATTGCCGGTACAGCCCGGCTTTCTTGGGCAGCCGCATGTCATATCCAAACAGCGGTGCGGTGATGAAGCCGCGCCGGGCCACATAGCCCAGCACCGCGTCGATGCGCCCGTCGCGCGCCAGAGCCGTGACGTGCAGCAGCCGCTCAGCCAGAGCCAGCCGGATAAACTCCAGCGTAAAGATCGGGTTGAAGCGCGAGTATTTGTTCAGATACAGCCCGTTGTACAGCTCCAGCAGGCGCGCATCGTCCGCCGCGGTCAGCGCCGCGCCGTCGATCACGTCATACGGCGTGCGCCGAAAGTATTTTAAGTCCTCGCGAAACTGCCGCTTGCGCTGCACATAGGCGCTGGCCACGTCCTGATAATAGATGCTGCGGCTGAACACCATCCGGCACCTGTGCTCAAGCAAAGCTTCGAGCAAGTCACGGTTTGCACGGGCGTCCACCGAGCGGAACACCACCGCCCGGTCGGGGAATTCCGCCGCCAGTAGGTCAATGATGCCAGCGGCTTGCTCGGCCACGCCGGCCGGATACAGGTTGGTCGAGAGCAGCCAGTTGTTGACGTACACCACCCGGTCCAGCGCGCTGCGCCGCAGATACACGCCCAGGCCTCGGAACAGCAGCCGCAGCGCGGCCTCCACCGGCGGGTTTTTCAACTCCCGAAATTCCTGCAGCGCATAGCTGACATAGTGGGCGTAGGGCGAGCAGACATAGCTGTTGTCGGGGTGGAATTCGGCTGCCGTCACCGGCAGCAGCAGCGGCCCGGCGCGCAGCGCGAACAGCGCCGTGTGCGCGTTGGCGATATAGGCCTGCGGCCCGCCCGCCAGCAGCGGCCCCAGATAGCGGCGGGCGTAGTCGCCATCGTCAGTGGCGGGCCAATCGACGGCGTCGCCGGGTGCGTAAAGTTTCATTGATATTTTGGCGGGAGGGGTCATGTGGCCCAGCGTTCGCTGGG
>JAYTFQ010000373.1:0-4445 GCA_043734225.1 Anaerolineales bacterium
TCTGCTGGTCTAGCGGCCTACGGCGTGGGGCGGATTGACCGGCCCGGTGGATTACGAATGGCGCGTCACACGTCGCCCATAGACGCGCCGCGCGAGCACAAACGCCACCAGCAGGCCCGTCAACGGACTGGTGATGACCACCAGCCAGATCATAATATCCGTCGACGTGCGCGCGATTTGGCCCAGGGCGGCGGCGGCGCGGTTGAACGTACGTAGCGGGTTCCAGCCCAGCTCCGGCTCCGGCTGCTCGACCGGCAGCACGGGGGTAAGCGTCAGCGAGATGGTCGAGAAGGCGGCGCGACCCTCATAGTATTTCATCTGGCCCTTGATCTGCTCAATCTGGCCCTCCAGGTCGGAAAGCTGGGCGTTGACCGCCAGCGAATCGGAGACTGTTTTCGAGGCATCCAGGAAGGTGCGCACGCGGGCGGCCGTGGCTTCCAGGTTGCCCAGCCGCGCCCGCAGATCGGTATAGTCGGCGGTAACATCCTGGCCGGAGGTGCTTTCCTTGAGCACTTTCACCCCCAGGCCGCGCAGTTGGTTGAGGGCGATCTCGAATTGAGCGGACGGCACTGCCATCTGGCCGGTGGCGTGCAGTTGCTGACCGACAAACTCGGTTTGAGAGCTGAGCATATAGCCGCCATCGTCTGCGGCCAGGCGCGTGACCTGGGCCAGGGCCTGCTGGCTGTCGGAAACCAACAGCTCGATATCGGCATTCTTGATGATCATCTGGCCGGCGGGCGGGAGCGAGCCCGGCTGGCTGGGCTGACCTACGCCGGCCGGCGCGGAAGTCGCGGCTGGCGCTGATGTCGCGGGCGCCGATACGACTTGCGTCTGAACGACCATCTGCGGCGTCGCGGCTGGCGCGCAGGCGGCCAACACTCCAACAATCCCAAACAAAATCGCAAAAGTCAAACGGCGGCTAAACATTTCAACTCTCCTCTCTTGGTTCAATTAAGCTAATGTGATTGGTTAAGCCGGACGGCGTATCCGGCGAACAAGCCAGCGCAAACCTAAGCCGATCAGCACGAATGGTCCTGCCACGACGCTGATCCAAATCAGCACGTTGATCAGAAAGGTGAAGATGGCGGCGGATACCCCAAAGGCCTGGCTGAAGGTGCGGGCTAGGCCCCAACCCGGGTCGGGGACGGGCGGCAAATCCAGAACGGGCTGGTACGAGGCAAAGGTGACCGCAATCGTCGACTGCGGCGAGGGGTAAATGGGGTAGGGCGCCGGCCGGCCGGTCAGTTGCTCGTCTGTCAGGCGCCCCAACGCAATCAAGCTGTGCCGCAGGCTGTCGAATTGGCTGGCGGGCGCGGCCAGGGTCAGTGCGGTAAACAGGCGCTGGTCCTGATACCAGGATTGCGAAGCGACCAGGTAGCCGCCGGCCTGCTCGGCCAACTGAGCCGCTTGCTGAACGGCATAGCCAACATCGGGCACTTCAATATCTAGCCGGGTGTCGTAAACCCGTGCCGGCGGCAAACTGGGGCCGGGGGTGCCATAGCGCGGGTAGCTGCCGATAAGCTGTGGCGTGGCGCCGGGGCTGCACGCGGCCAGCCCCACGGCGACCAACGCGCACAATCCCACCATCAAGCGATTGGTGTTCAAGCCCGCCTCCTTTCTTGGTTGACCCAACAATAGGGCCACCAGACGGCTTAGGCTTGACAGCGGATTGATATGCGGTTGACAGTCGCGCGCGAGCGTGCGTCAGAGTGTTTGGGACAGGTAGGCGGCGGTCAGATACAGGCGGTGCTTCTGGCGCGTGTCGAGGTTATAAAACTTGAGCGCGCCCAGGCAGGCCATGGTCAAGGCCAGTTGATACTCGCGCGGCCGGTCTGGGTTGAATAAACAGCGCCGCGCGATGGTGTGCACGGCGGCCCGCAGCGGGTCGTCGTCGCGCGCCAGACGGGCCAGGAAGTCGCGGTCATCCGGCAGGGCGGGGGAAATGACCTGAGCGATCAGGCAGGCTTCCAGATAGGCGAAATCGAACAAGGTGTGGCCATCGCGCGTTTGGGCGAAGTCGATCAGCCAGACGATGCCGCCCGGCCCCACCAGGGCGTTTTCAAGGTTCAAATCGCCGTGAACGGTGGACCGGGTGCCGGCCACCGTCTCGCCCAGCCAGCCCGCCAGCCGAGGCAGCGGATCGGGCAGGCCATACCGGTCGAAGCCGGAGACCAGCTCACGCAGCAGGCTGTCGCGGGTGGCCACGACGCGGGCCGGCGTATTGGCCGGTGGGGACAGGCTGAGCCAGCGCAGCCGCAGGGGCGGCTGGCCGGGTACCGGCGCGGCGCTGAGCGACAGGGATTGGCCATCCGGGCGCAGTTCAATGGCGCCTAAATGCTGAAGCTGGACCACATCGCCGATGGCGAGGCGGGCCTCGGTCGGTGCCACGCGGGCGTCAAACGCCCGAGAGGGCGCCGAGCCGGGGGCGACGGGTTCCAATACGAAATGCGTGGGCAGCAACCGGTCGTATTCCAGACCAAGCCGGAAAGTGTAAGGCCGGCGCTGCATCCACCAACTGGGGCCAAAGGTCGCAAACAATTTGTCCAGCAGGGCCGGGTCGGGATTGGCCAGGAGCGCCTGGCGCAGGCTGGTGGGTGACTGACCCGGTTCGCCGATGAACGTATAGCGCAAGGCTGCGCCGGCAGCCTGCAGCGGCAAGCCCGCTGGCCGGCCACGACCCAGTGGGGCGCTGGTGGTGACCGGCGCCGACTGGATGCGGGCTGTGATCGGTGGCAGGGTGTCCTTGACGTAAGTTTCAAAATTCTCGTATTCGCGTTGGATAGCGCCGGTCTCGCCCAGCTTGGCAATGGTGTAGGCGTCGGCGCGGCCATCGGGGCGCACCGGCCGCGCCAGGAAGGTGCGCGCGCCGGAATAGCCTGAGCGAAACTCGGCTTCCACTACCAGGCGCCCATAGCGGTTGAACAGGGCGCGCAGCAAATCCACCTCGGCGGACGACAGAGAAAGACCGGCCGGCAGCTCCAGGCTGACAGATGGGTTCGGCCGCACGATCTGCAGCAGCGCGCGCGCCTGGCGCGGGACGACCAGGTAGGCGGCCATAGGCAGGCTGAGCACGCCTCCAAAGATCAAGCCGAACACGCCGGCCATGGCCAGCTCGCGTGTGGTGAGACCCAAGAAGGACAGCACATCGATGGTCAGACCGCGACTGTAGATGACAGTCTCGCGCGGCGAGTTGGTGTTGCCGGCCTGGGGCAGCCAGCGCAAATTCAGATTGAGCGCGATGCGCTGTTGGCCGGCGTTGAGCGGCCGCAGGGTCCAGCGCCAGGTGACGGGCTGCCCGGCTGCCAGCGCCTGGCTCTGCTCACCGGGCGGTTCGGCGCTAAAGCCAGCGGCATCAAGCCGGGCGACGCCATACAGGTCATAGCCAGTCGGACGCTGGATGCTGACGGTCTGGGTGACGGTCGTATGGTTTTCAAACTCAGTGGTAAAGGTCAGCACCTGATCGGACGGAATGACGGACAGACGGATGATGTCCGAATCGCCTAGCCGCATGCGGGTCGGCCATTCCACCTGGACGACGCGCGGCTCCGAGGAGGATTGCGGGGTTGGGACAACCGCCGTGGGATTGATCTGGGTGCTGGCGGGTGCCTGGGTGGGCGCTGGGACCTGGGTTTGGGCCGGGGTAGTGGCTGTTCCGGCCGCGGCGGATGTTTGCTCGGTGGGCGCTTGGGTGGCGGCTGGGGCCGCAGTGGCAGCCGGCGCCGAGGTGGCAGCCGGAGCCGACGTCGCGGCCGGAGCCGGAGTTCCATTTACAACTTGTGTTTGAACGACGGGTTGGGTCTGATTGATGCCGGTGGGAGTAGCAGCAGGCGCGCAGGCAGCCGCCAAGATCACCAGCAAGACGGCCACAAAGATTAGCAGGGCGAGGCGCTTATTCAGGCCCACGGCTCACCTATGAGCAAGGATTGCGGCGGCGCGAACAGGGTAGGGGCGGGGCGAAACTGCTCCTTGACCGGCGGCAAGGGCCAGAAAACGTAGGCGATGACGGCCACTGAGGCCAGGGCCAAAATCAATCCTGCCAGGGCGAGGGCCACACGCCAGCGGAGTTTCATCACCATTCCCTTCACATTCCGCGCCGACTAGAGGGCATAGTATAATCCGCCGAATAGGGAGCGCCAAGCCGGCATGTCTATCTGGGACAGTTTTCCCGCCAATTATCGGTCGGCCGAGGCAACGGTCATTCGAACCGCGGTGAAAGCGGGCGAATGCGCGGCCGTCGTTGGGCTCAGTGGCGCCGGCAAGAGCAATCTGCTGGGCTATCTGGCCTCGCGACAGCCGGGCCCAGATCAGCCGCAGTATGTACTGGTTGACGGCAACCGGCTGACTGACTTATCCGCGGCGAGCTTATTGCGGCTGATGCGGCAAGCGCTGGCGCCCGAGGCTGCCAGCCGCGAAAACCTGGATCAACAATCAGACGCACTGGCTGG